>WFZT01000163.1 GCA_015489415.1 Caldifarciminota bacterium
ATGCCTTCAAGGTTGTAAATGGTTAGATTTATTCTGTGATCGGTCACCCTGTTCTGTGGGAAGTTGTATGTTCTGATCTTCTCGCTTCTGTCACCTGTGCCAATGTAGCTTTTCCGTTTGCTCCCAATTTCACGCTCATGCTCCTTGCGATGAAGGTCCTGCAATCGAGCTCTGAGTATCCTCAGTGCCTTTGCCCTGTTTTTATGTTGAGACCTCTCGTCCTGGCATGCGACCACTATTCCTGTGGGGATATGTGTGATTCTAACTGCTGAATCAGTGACATTAACATGCTGTCCGCCAGGTCCACTTGCCCTGAAGGTTTCGATCTTAAGTTCTTCTGGATTTATCTCTATCTCCTGTTCTTCCGCCTCGGGGAGGACAACTACTGAGGCAGAAGAGGTGTGAATGCGGCCACCTGTCTCTGTCACAGGTATCCTCTGAACCCTGTGTACACCTGATTCATACTTAAGACGGCCATAAACTCCCTTTCCTTCGATCAAAAATATAATTTCTTTGTAACCCCCGAGAGGTGTTTCATGAAGGTCCGTGACACTTATTTTCCATCCCTTCTTTTCAGCATACTTTGAGTACATTCTGAATAGGTCGCGGGCAAATAGCGCTGCCTCCTCGCCCCCGGTACCGGCCCTGATTTCAACAATCGCATTTTTTTCATCCTCCGGGTCTCTTGGAACAAGGGCGAGTTTAATCTCTTTGTCCAGATTCTCTATTTCCTGCTCCAGTCTCTCCTGCTCTTCCTTCAGAAACTCCCGCATCTCCTCGTCGTTTTCTTCCTCCAGCATGGAGCGGACATTATCGAGCTCTTTTGTGGCATTCTCATACTTTTCTATGAGGGAAACAAGCTCCTTAAGCTCTTTGTATTCCTGGGCTACAGCTATGTACTTTTCCTGATTACTTAGTATTTTGGGGTCCTGGAGCTGCTCCTCTAATTTTTTGAATTTTTCTTTGATCTCTTCGTACATTTTACCTCAAAAGTAGTATCTTTCCTTCGGCTGTTTGTGATGAAGCCCGAATTCTGTAAAAGTAAATTCCATTCGGTAGCTTAGAAGGAAGCTCTAATTTTACAGGATGTGGACGTGAAAATTGAAATTTTGCAACCCTGCGACCCGATATGTCGTAAAATTCAATCTTAAAACGACCACCCAAATTCCGGGGTGGGTCAAACAATAGGTATCCCCGGGTAATGGATGGAGTCAATCTTAAATTTCGCCATTCACCACTTTCGTGGGCTGTAACGGGAATAAATCTGATCCATCCTGTTCTTGCAATATCGTATTTTTCTGTTTTCCAGAGAGCGCGCGATCCATCAGCAGGTGTGGGTGTTGCAAGCACCCAGAGACTGTCAAAGGTGCTCCCAACTATGATATCGAGAAAGCCGTCACCGTCTACATCCTCGATAAAAGGAACAGAATAGCCCGGACTCTCCTTGAGATTAAAGGGAAATCCATGTGTGATACCACCGTCCAGATTTACTGAATAGAGCTTCGCTCCGATAAAACTCTCAAACAGGACTTCTGGTGTCCTGTCGTTGTCCACATCAGCGATTACCGGGGACTTCAGGTAATAATCGAGGTCAGCAAAATTCTCGCTCATCATCAGTTCCCCGGAGGAGTTGTAAATAGCCACCCCTGACTGAGTTGTACCAATAATTTCAAGCTGGCCATCGTAATTTACATCAGCTGCAACTGCTGAACTAAAACCCTCGACCAGCCAGCCAGGTAGCAGGTTGCCATTGTGTGAATATAATTTGAGCTCATTGTTGTCATTTATCAAAATTTCATCACCGGTTGAGTCCAGGAGAAATTCGCCAATGACAGGTGCGCTAACCATTCTGCCTGAAACCGGTATTTCAAGTAATGTGTCATGACCTGCCGATACGACAATAAATTCCTGATATCCGTTCACTCGTGAGCCGATTCCGATGTCCAGCCTGCCATCACCATTGTAGTCAAAGAGTACTGGACTCCCGGCATACCACCAGTTGGAAACGTTTAAAAACACTCCACTTGAATCCTCGAATCCAGAGCCATCTGCCCTGAAAACATAAAGATTGGCACTCTGGTCATTTACGACAATCTCAGGGGAACCATCCCCATCAATATCACCGATTGCCGGGGTGTAATAAGTCCCCCTGTACGTGTGAACCGGCCAGCCGTCCAGAATTGAGCCGTCTGATTTGAACGCATAGACCTCGTTTCTGGAACGCAGGGCCACAACAATTTCAGGGATGCTATCACCATCCAGGTCTGCCGCTGCAGGTGATGACCATATCTCGCCATCGAGGAAAATGGGCCAGCCATTGGCTATCGTCCCGTCAGCATGATAGAGATAAATGTATCCGTAGGGGAAACTTGCGATAAACACCTCTTTACCCGGGTACGATGGGTCAAAATCACAGACTATTGGGGACGTGTAGGTGCCTCCTTCTATATAAACTGGCCAGCCATCTTTGATGGGGAGATGGGGGTAGGCTGTAACAGGGACACTTAGCTCCCCCCGGTATCCATTTGAGTCAACTACAGCAATTCTAAAAATCGCGGCCGAATCTGTCTGCACAATCCAGCTCGCAATAGAGCTGATTCCTACAAGTTCTAAAGGGTTGTCCTGATAGATTGCGTACAAGGCGGCCCCGGGAACTGGTCGCCAGCTAAGTATGACTCCATCATCCACGGGCTTTGAAACCACACTGTCAATTCCCAGAGCATTCCCGAGCTTAAACTGATAGTGATAATCTCCGGCACTCCATATAAGCGAAAAATTTATCACACTGTCAAAATCCGCATCTGGTAAAATTCTAAATATGTAACCGGATTCCTCCACTGAAACCGGATTTAAAATCAGCGTATCAGCACCACCGAGAATCCGGTATCTACCAGAATCGAGACTTAAAACTGCCCAATCCGAGCCACTTCCCTGATTCTCGAGCCCAAAATTCAAAAGAATAGTGTCTCCTCTGGTCGAGTCACTTACAAAAAGAGGATGAATGACGCTACCCATTACGGTAAATCCTGCTGTATCAACAACTAAAGTGTCACTCGAGGGGAGTAGACCAGTAATGGTAATTTCTATCCTCGATCCATCGGTTGCTTGCCTCTCGACTACAAACTTAAAGGCGTTGTTCAAATCAATAGTATCGCCCCTTGCCAGATTAGTTATAAACTCGGTAGAATCCAGAAAAGTTATAAAAGAATCACGCGCGTCTACTCTGAAATTAAGGCTCGAGAGTGAATTTGTGCCTGTATTCACAGCTTGCATACCGAGTGAAACCGTATCTCCAGGCTCGATTTGGGTGGGTATAAACGTTTTAGAAATAATCGACAGGCTGTTCCCACCGGACTTAATCGCAACGCTCTTAAGGAAGTTTTTAAAACCGTCCTTTTCCACATAAAGGCTTAAACTCCCGGGGTGGGTCGGGAACACCGATAAATTAACTTCACCCCTCGAGTCTGTAGAATCTGTGGACATAAAAATTCCAGGGAGGTATGCTACAACCTTTGCCCCTACGATAGGAGCGCCCAGACTATCACTTACCTCAATATGTAAAACTCTTGTAGATGTCGTAATCGTATCTGGTGAAGTGACGAAAAAAGAGTCGGGATTGCCGGTCCATAACTTTAAAGTAGGGTCACCAAACATTTCATAGGAGTAATCAACGTAACGGTAGGTTATATAATTTGAGGCATCTGATGCAAAGTGAGAGCGCACCATTTTATCAAGGTCGCCAATTTTCTTTATTCCTCTGTGAAAAAGCAGACTGTAAAAGTATTTGTTGAGTTTGATGGTGATCACAGGATAGTTGAGCCTCGTAGTGGCAAAAACACCGATGGCTCCTGCGGAATCCCTTATGAGATGCTCGGCGAGCGCATCCACGTCAAATCCACCTATATGACAGGTAACAATGTCGTAAAAGCCGGGGAAATCCACATTTGTTAAACGATGATCCACGTCAAAATTGGTAAGAGGTCTCCGAGGGGAGAAGTTCAAAAGCATCCTATCAAAAGATTGGGCGTGCAGGTTGCCATAAACAAATCCTGCCCCTCGATTGAGGGAGTCAATGACTTCATCTTTATCGTTGTTAGTACCGTTGTCCTCAAAAAACTCAATCTTTTCGAATCTGGAAGGAAATGAATCTTCCACTTCACTGCAAAACTGTGCACCGCTCCCCGGTGTTGTGATATCCGAGCCTATCAGTATCACCCGGTTTAGATAATCACCTGGATGAAATAAATAACGTATCTCTTTCCCAAGATAGTTTTCCACGTCAGTAGCTTTATTAACTGGTAATCTCGCGACAGCTACATCGGGTGTGTAGTCCACCTCATCCCCGGGTTCGCCGAAAAGCGTATCTCTATCGGCGTTAAAATTTCCATCAAGACACATGTAGTAAAAATCCCCGGGTATAAAATCATCATCTGTCCCATTCATCGGCACGTAGAGTGTTCTCGTGGGTACGATTCCAACGTCACCCCCAATCAGAATAAAGTGCGCGTTAAGATTGCCCCGCGCGTATCTTATGAAATTTCTGATCTTCTCCTGCCTGTCAAAACCTGAAAAATTCCGGTAAACCCACTCTACTGTTACAATCTCTGTAGGGATTCCCATTGACCATTTTAGATTAAAGAATTGTGTAAATGCAGGTTTAAGGGATTCATTGGTTATGATTACAAGCTCATAGGAAATGGCTTTATCATTGAGGAATATTGTTTCAGACTTCAGTTGTCCCCAAAAAAGCAATAAAAAAATCCCCATCCAAAATCTCCGCTCTATCCTCATGATCCCACCCCTCGCTTTTTAGAATTTAGCCTTTTGTTATACTTGTAATTTTAACCTCTGTAACTGGCTGTCTGTGTCCCTTTGTCCTCTTGTAGTTTTTCCTTCTCTTGAACTTAAAAACGACCACTTTGGGAAGTTTTTTGTGGGCCACAACTTCGGCCTCAACCTTCACGTTGTCAAGGTAAGGTTTACCGACTAGTGTTTCATTATCGTCCTTATAAAGAAGGACTTTCTCAAAGGTGACTTTTTCTCCTACTTCGTTTTTTATTTTCGGGATAACCAGCGTTTTATTCTCTCTGGCTATAAACTGCATCCCACCGGCTTCCAGTACGACGTACATAGTTTATCCTCCTTCTTATTTGTTTTGTGGAGTCTGTGGAGTTTGTATTGGTGGTAAATTAAGTCCCTGCTTTACCTCCTTCTCTATCACGCTCTTTGTCCTTGCTGTAGGAGAGTTGAGCAAGGAGAGGACTAAAGAGAGCGTGAGGAAAATGGCACCCAGAACTGCTGTTAATTTTGTAAAGAACGTGGGGGCGCCTCTCACTCCCAAGATATTCTCTACACCAGCGCCACCAATTCCAGTTGAAAGACCACCCTCTTTCGGCTCCTGAAGTAAAATGACCACAACCATCAGGATTACTGTCAGGAGATAGATTAATATCAGGATTTTATAAAGCATTTAAACTCCTCCCTAAATAATATTTCTTGCAGCGTTCTTGATTATCGAAAGAAAACTGTCGACCTTTAATGATGCACCACCAACCAGTGCACCATCAATATCCTCTTCCGAAGTCAGGTCAAAAACATTGTTTGGCTTAACACTTCCGCCGTATAAGATGGGCAGGTTATTGGCAACATCTCTGTTGAAAATCCCTGCTACGGTCTCTCTAATAAATTTATGCATCTCTTCTGCGAGCTCTGGAGTGGCGGTTCTGCCTGTACCAATAGCCCAGACGGGTTCATAGGCAATGGCAATCTCTTCCATGTCGCCAATGGAGATTCCCCTAAGTATAGAAAGCTGGTCAGCCACTACATCCTTAGCTTTACCAGCCTCTCTCTGCTCCAGTGTCTCACCAACGCAGATTATGGGTTTCAAGCCGTGCCGCAGGGCTGCACGCACCTTTTTAAGCACTATGTCATTGTCCTCGTGAAAATATTTTCTTCTTTCTGAGTGGCCGATGATAACATAATCCACCCCGGCATCCTTTAGCATGAGTGGCGAGATTTCACCTGTGTAAGCCCCTTCATCCTCGTAAAACAGGTTTTGTGCACCGAGCTTGATATCGCTACCCTCGAGGGCTTTCGAAATTTCATGGAGAAGTGTAAAAGGGGGATGTACCACAGCTTCATAATAATCATCAGGGATATAGCCTGCTTTGAGGGCTTCCACAAGCTCGAGGCCCTCAACCAGGGTCTTATGCATCTTCCAGTTTCCTGCGATAATCCTTTTTCTCATGGGCTCAAATTTTAATTCAGTCCAAAAATTAAGTCAAACCTTGGGGAAAGGTTGTTTGGGGAATTTAGAGCTAAAAAGAATTTTTATTCATAAGTGGGGGGTGCCCACGCACAAAGTGCGTGGGCACCCCCCACCCTTAAGTAAACAACTTTTCAAACAAGGCCGGATCATCACCAATAAGCCCGTTGCTTGAAATTTAGAATGGGCAACGTTAATATTTTTACCCACTGGTGGGCGGATAGTTCAGGTGGCGAGAACGCTGGTCTCACATACCAGAGGTCGGAGGTTCGAGTCCTCCTCCGCCCACCATTTTTTGTTCATATCCTTTAAAATTTCCTTATGGACGAAACCCAGAAAGTTGAAATAGTTTCTATAATAGTTGCATTCCTGCTATTTGCCTTTAAATTCCTGACATACAAACTGTCTGGAAGTTATGCAATACTTGCAGACGCTGTTCATTCCTTCTCGGACAGTTTTACTTCAATCTTGGTACTGATTGGTATTACATTTTCAAGGCGCAAGACAAAGACTTTTCCATTTGGCCTTTACAAACTCGAGAATCTTGTTTCCCTTTTTGTCGCCTTTGCAATCATTTACACCGGTTACGAAATTATTGTCGAATCTCTAAAATCTGGCCACCATGTTGTAGAGGCGAAATGGGTAGCCGCTGGAGTTGCACTAATATCGGCAGCCGTGAGCTATGCCCTTTCTGTTTACAAGCTAAAAGTTGGGCGACGAACAGGTTCTCCAAGTCTTGTCGCAGATGGCCAGCACTCAAGAAGCGACGCGCTCTCATCCGTAGTCGTATTTGTCGGAATTGCCGCAAATATTGATAAAATTGCAGCTGTTTTTGTGGCGCTGTTTATTTTCAGGAGCGCCTTTGAACCTCTTGTTGATTCATTAAAAGTCCTGCTTGATGCCTCTGTGGAGTCCGATGTGCTTATTAAGGTTCGTGAGATTTTAAAATCTGATCCCAGAGTGCGAAAAATAAAAAGGCTACAGGGGCGAAATTCGGGCAGGTATAAATTTATAGAGGCTGTTATTGAAATTAGTGTCCGTGACCTTGAGACAGCTCATCGAATATCAGAAGAGCTCGAGATGCGGATAAAAACAGAGATACCCAACGTTGACGAGGTACTGATACACTACGAGCCTATTGAGCCCGGAGAGTATATCGTGGCAGTCCCTCTGGGGGATAAAGGAAAGATAAGTGAACAGATGGGGAATGCCAGAGAATTTATGCTGGCGAGAATAAAAAATGGAGAAATTTTGGAGCGCAGGTTTATTAAAAATCCTTTCCTTACGCTCGAGAAAGGCAGGGGAAAGGCTATTGGTGAATTTCTTGCGAGGGAAGGGGCAACTCATATCGTTCTTAAACATATGCCCACTGGTGGAAGCAAGTATATCCTTGAGGGACTTGGAATTGAAATATTGACAACCGATGAAGATGACCCGGGAAAAGCGCTCGAAAATGTGTTGGAAGTTATCAGTTAAATTCTGGCTTTCTGATCAGGGCAAAATAAAACCCTTCGGTTTGATTTTCGAAAGGATAGAGGCGACGAGTTTTCTTTACCCTTTCGTCGTAAGTATTCCTTTTCCACTCCGTAATTCCCTCTTCCATCTTTAATCCAAAATCCGGGACATCCAGGATTTCAGCCTCGGGGTGTCGCTGGAGCAAGAAATTCACAATGCCTTCATTCTCCTCTGGAACGAGAGTACAGGTGGAATAAACCATCCTACCACCAGGTTTTAAAGCCCTGTATGCTGCGAGGATCAAGCCTTTCTGGGTCCTCACGAGGTTACCGACCACTCCCCAGCTCCACCATCTCAAAGGCTCGTAAGTTTTGTGAAGTGTACCAAGGGCTGAGCATGGGGCATCAATCAAAATCCTGTCCATCCGTCCCTCGAGGAATCTACCAAATTTGTAGCCATCAAGCTCGGTCACTATGGTGTTCACAACCCCGAGCTTATCAATATTGTGTGAAAGGGCGCGAACACGCTCTATAGAGATGTCATTTGCCACGATTACACCTGTATTTTTCATCATCTGGGCCATTTGCGTGGTTTTTGAGCCTGGAGCTGCAGCCATGTCGAGGACGTATTCACCGGGCTGGGGATCAAGTATTAATGGTGGAAGCATGGATGCTTTTTGCTGGACATAGTAGTAGCCAAGGAAATGCTCTATGGTTTTGCCGATTTCAAAGGGGGCTTCCTCGACCTCAAAACCACATGGGTAAAACTCAACAGGTTTCAGCCGGAATCCCTGCTTTTCTAATCGCTCTCTGAGCTCTTCAACCTCAATCTTAAGCGTATTCACGCGAATACTTGGCTTAAGGGGAGTTTCCATCCAGTTCAGGAAATCCTCAAGTCGGTCTTTTAAAAGGTCGTTTAGTAGGTTATAAAGCTCGCGGTTTTTTTCAGCTAATTTTAATTTGTTTTGAACCATTCGACGGTCTCTTTTATGCCCTCTTCAAGACTGAACCGAGGTGCCCAGCTCATTTCATCTTTAATCTTTTTGTTATCGAGATAAACTTTGTAAACCTCACCGGGCCTCGGTGGTTTATAGATGGCATCTTTTTCATAGCCGGTAAACTTCTTAATTAACTCGAAAATCTTATTCACATTTGTGCCAACACCAGTTCCAACATTGAAAATAGGATCAAGGGAGTTTTTAATCTCTTTCTCAAAATTAAGGGCGAGAAGATTGGCCTCAGCCACATCACCTACATAGACAAAATCTCTCTCCTGAAAGCCATCTCCAAAGATAAAAACATCATCACCTGTGAGCATTCTTTTTGAGAAAATGGCTACCACTCCTGCCTCACCAAATGGGTCCTGACGAGGCCCATAAACGTTGGCATATCGAAGTACGATGTAGTTTAATCTAAAGTTAACGTGATTCATAAACAGATAGTGCTCTACAGAATGCTTGGATATACCGTAGGGAGCAAGGGGATCAACCGGGTGTTTTTCATCGCATGGCAGGTAAACGGGCTCACCGTAAACTGCTCCACCGGTTGAGGCATAGATAAATTTTTTGATCCCATATTTTAAGGATAGGTCTATTAAATTCAGTGTTCCGATGATATTAACACGAGCATCAAAATCAGGGTGGTCAACCGAATAAACGACGCTCACCTGGGCAGCGTGGTGGTCAACAATATCCGGATTTTCATTTTTAAAGATGCTCTCGAGAGCGTCTTTATCAGTTATATCAACTTCGTAAAACCTTGCCTTTGGGTTTAGATTTTTCTTATTTCCTGTTGAAAGATTGTCAACAACGACCACTTCATGACCATTTTCGATGAATTTATCCACAACATGAGAGCCGATGAAACCGGCACCCCCTGTAACAAGAATTTTCATTCTACACCTCCCTGCTGAATTTGGTTCACGATTATAAACCTGTCCGTTTAAATGGACAACAAAACTTGGGCCTGTTCGAATTATCCGATTTTTGAGAGTAATTTTCTCACGTAAAAATGCGCGGGGAATAAGGCAGTATTCCGAGGCAAACCCGGAAGGGGTGGAAATGACATACCAGGAAAATTATATTAATGCATCATGCGAATAGGTATTACAGTCCCGGATAGTCGTGAGGTAACAGGAAAGTATAAGAATTATTTTAAGTGGGTAGAAGAAGTGGCCGAGCCTGTCCCTCTGAGTGAAAAGAGGGACCTTGGTGTATCCATCGATGCCCTGATACTCTCAGGTGGTGGTGACCTCAACGCGAGGAGATACGGAGAGGAAAACCTGAGGACAGAAGAGGTCTCTGATGCCCGGGATGATTTCGAGTTCTTTGCCCTGGATGAAGCCTTAAAGGAGAAGATACCCGTTCTCGGTATCTGCAGAGGGATGCAGTTGATCAATGTATTTTTCCGCGGTTCTCTCTGGCAGGATATAGACGAATTTGGCGCTATTACCGGTGATCACACTGACAAAGAGGGCAAGGACAAGGTGCACAAGGTCCGGATTGTGAAGAATACCATGCTCTATAGTATCATTGGCGAGGAGATTATCGAGGTAAACAGTCACCACCATGAGAGTGTTAAAAAACCGGGTGAAAGCTTAACTGTTTCAGCGTATTCTCTTAAAGACGAAATTATTGAGGGAATTGAAAATCCTGAATTCAAAGTTATTGCAGTCCAATGGCACCCTGAGAGGTGGCGTTCCGAATCTTCAGAAAGGCTTTTGAGGGGATTTGTTAAACTCACGCGCGAATTTTAGTGGGAACAATTGCTGGGTGTGTTCGAAAAATTTCAATTTATTTAGAAATTAAAAGGAATTCCCATCATCTATCTCCTACTCGATCCAATTTTGTGCATGGGGGAGAATAGGATGGGGCAACATTTTCGAACATGCTCGACATTTGCTTGACGTGGGAGTAAAAAAGTTTTAAATTGTTTTAAAAAGCTGGGAGCTGAAAGGGTTTGAGATTTCTCGTTGAGACCAATTCAAAAAAGGAAGAGTACGAAAGAATTATCAAAGAAGTTTTTCCCCATATACGACCAGCCGACTTTGATACGTTCATAGATAAAAACAAAGCAGGAATTATTGTTCTCGATAAGGATAAATTTCTCGAAAAGCTGGATAAAATAAATAGCCTGAGTGTCAGAGAGGAGCCCAATTTTGTTGTTGTGGTGGTGAGCAAGGATGGTCTTCCCATACATGACATCCCTGATGTTTACGTAGTTCCTGAGTTTAACATAGATGTGATGGAAAAGGTGAAATCTCGAATTCTGGAAAAAATGGTGAAGCTTACGCGAGAGAGAATTAAAAACAGGCAGAGAGAGGATCTTAAGGATTATGAATCTATGGGATTGGGGATTTTAATAGTCGATGATGAAGAGAAAATAGTTTATGCCAACGACTTGCTTTTGAATTTTCTGCAAAATAAATACACTCTTGAAGAGATTTTAAATCTAAACGTCCATGAATTTTTGAGAGAAATTGCTCCAGGCTTTGATAGTCAAGAGCTTTTTAGTGGTGGGTACATGACGACCAGGGGGATAAAGATTGCCCTGCCAGACGGTACTGTTTTGCAAAGATCAGTCTCGATTATTCCGAGGATTCGGGCAGACAATAAGAGAGATGGTTTTATTATCGTTTTCCATGAGCCTTTTACATCTGAAGCGGAGGAGCTTTTTGAAAAGCTTAACAATCTAATAGAGGAGCTCCAGTCATTTGGGGCTCAGTCTAAAGGTGAGTTTTTGGTCCCTCTTACGGAAATTTTGAAAAAATTCTCCGGGATTTTAAATCTAAGGAGTTTGCTTTTTGTGCCTTTTTATATCGCTCGCCATTGGAAGTTTGAAGACGAAATCCCATTTATTTTTGTTCATAGAACGGTAAACGGCGATTATAAGAGCAGAATTATCTACGGCTTTAAAGCCAGCGATAAGGAAAAGAAGAAATGTATTGACGGTTACAAAGCCGAGAATTTTTTAAGTCTCTACAGAAACTTTGACGATATAGAAACAGCGAAAACTCTATATAGTATAACAGAGTTTCTCAAAGGTCTAAGGGAAACAACTTATGGTGTCCTATGTGCAGACAGACCTGATATTTTGGACGTTCAGGAAAGGTATATGATCAAATTTTTTGCAAAAAGTTTGAGAGACCTGATAGAACTTTCAATTCTGTCTCCTGAGAAATATATTGAGAACCTTGCAGACGAGCTTAGCCTGTCACATGGTGATGCTGGAGTGGCCGCTGTAGACCGTGAGGGGGAAATTCTTTATGTTAATGAGAAGTTTGGGAAGATTTTTAACGTCCCGATTGACGAGGTCCAGGATGCTCATTTAGAAATTATCCCGGGCTTGAGGGACAACCAGAAAGTTGTGGATAAAGTCTTTGAGTATATCAGAAACAACCGTCCGGCAAGATTGGATAAGTGGATTAGACTCCCAATCGGAGAGGAAAAGTACCTGATTATCTCAGGTATTCCCGTAAACATATTTAATATATCAGTTTATGTCTGGATTTTCGAGGATAGGACGAAGGAAAAACTGAATGAACTGAGAAACTTTTACTTAAGGAAAATACTTGAGGCGAGTGTGGAGTTAGCAGAGACCATTGGGACTCATTGGGATAAACATCCTTGGGAATCTACATACAGGTTTTATGATTACGTTCTCGAGAAACTCGTTGATCGTCTAAATTTCTCAGATGGTATGATTGCTGTACCCTCTGATCCTGAAACGGATCATCGTTATTGTCAGATAAGCAGTAATCTTGAATCTGTGGATGGACTATGTAAATTTGTTGAGATTCTCAATGGTTTTGGAGCTTCTTCAAATGATGTTCTTCTTATCAATATTAATGAGATACAGGAAGCTGAAGCTCTGAGACAAAAGAAATTTGAGTGGGCGTTGAGAATCCCTATTCACTCCCTTGTGGAAACAGGAGAGAATATCGGCGTCATAGTAATGCTCGCTAAGGGGGAAGGTGAATTTCATAGATTTGTTCAGGCTATTTCTGTTCTTGAAGATGATCCTATAAAGGAAGAAGTTGAGAATGTATTTCAACATCTGGCCAAGACAGTTGCTGAGCATGTGGAAACTTTTCATAAAGCACTTGCTGCCAGTGAAGTTGAAAGGCTTTTTGAAGAATTTTACAAACGCTCAAAAGACATTTTTATTCTTACTAATGAGGACCACAGGATAATTATTGCAAATAACCAGGCAAAAAATTTATTTCAGCGGAAAGAGCTTGAGGGTGAAGACGTTATAAATATCCTGCACGAAGCTGTTAAGGAGAAGGATAAAGAAAGTATTGAGGCCCTGTTTGATCTGGAAGAAGAGGAAGAGGGGACGGATATTGTAACTGTAGATTTGAGAGGCGAAGAGACTTGGCTGAAGCTTGTGGTTAAGAAAATTAAAGTAGGGGATTCACATGAGTACATTGTTATTGGACACGATGTGTCTGAAATTTATAAGAAACAGCTTTCGAGAAATAGGGCAATTATCGGGCTTATTACAATGTTGCTCAATATAATTGCTGAGAAATCACCGATTGTTGCCAGACACAGTATTAATGTGGCAATTATTGTTAAAAAGATGCTGGAGGTGATGGAGAGAGATGGATTTTCCGAAGATGATTTTATCCAGAGTTCAGATAGATTGTGTCTTGTAACAGGTGCGATACTGCATGATATAGGTAAGATAAAGATACCCTCATCTTTCCTTATAAGACCCCCTGAAACAATGGAAAAGGATTCTTTGGATTGGGAGTACTATGAAAAACACCCGATTTTCGGATTTGATTTGCTGAAAAACCTTGGCTTGCCCTGTGGGGGTAGTATACCAAGATGGGTTAAAGAACACCACGAAAGAATAGATGGCTCAGGATTTCCCCAAAAGCTCGCTGGAGGCCAGATATCTCTTGGTGCCAGGATAATTGGAGTGGCAGACGAGATTGAGAACAACATAATTAAGAAGCCCCAGAGAACTGCTGGGGATCTGGAAGATTTACTCAGAGAGATGATGCAATCAGGAAAATATGATACTAAAGTGCTTAATATTGCGGATAAGGCCTTTAAAGAAAGGACGGACGAATTTCTTATGTATCTGAATTCTACTGTCAGGTATGAAAAACGCCAGGCGGATATGAGAGAGGTCGTTGATGAACTCCTTGGCTCCCTCCTTGAAGAAGAATGAGAGGTAGAACCTGGAAAAACATAGACGAAGATAAAGCTTCTCGAATTAAGGATATACTCGTAAAAAGCGGTGCAGAGCAAATTGAAACAAAGGCCCCATTTGAAGTCTGGCGTTTTAAGCTAAAAGACTGTTACATCACATATTACACAAGCGGCACGATGTACGCTACTCCCTCCAATGACGATGAGGTTAGAGAAGTTATTGAGAAAATCGAAAAAATTGTTGGACACATTTACAAACCTCCCACAAAAACATGGTGTGTGGGACTTGATGAGACTGGTAAGGGCGAAATTTTCGGGTATCTCCACGTGGTGGGTGTTGTTTTCCACAAGAGTCGTTTCAAAACACTCGAAAGTATTGTCGGCAATACAGATACAAAAAGGAAACACGGAGTGGAGTTCTGGAACCAGATTTACGGCGAATTAGAGGCAATTATGGACGGTAAGTTTTTCTACATCGAGGAGCGGATCAGCCCGGATGACATCGATGAATTTAATATAAACGAGCTTCTTAACGTGACCTACATCAGGGTTTTAAAAAGGATTTTCCCTTCGAGAATCGAGGCCAAAAAATCAAGAATTGTAATTGACGATTATGGGGTTTCCGATGAATTACGGGAATTTACAGGTGAACTTAAAAGCCAGGGGGCGGAGGTAGTAATTGCCACCAAATCAGAGGATGTTTATCTTGAAACCCGTCTTGCGGCTATAATTGCGAAATGGCTGCAGATTCAAACACTTGAGAAGATAAGAGAGAATCCAGAGTATGAAGTGGAAGGATTGACCATAGGAAGCGGGAATACAAATGAGGATGCAACACTCGAGTGGTTAAAGAAATGGTATAAAAGCGGCCAGGACTGGCCGTGGTTTGTCAGGAAATCCTACAGAACGGTCTATAAGATGGACGAAAAATTGTCGCGTCCAAAGAAATTAAGAATTTTGAAGAGAGGTGAAGAGTGAAAGTTCTTGGTATATCAGTAAGTGCAAGGAGGTTTGGCAATACTGAGCTCCTTGTTAAAGAGGCTCTGATGGGTGCCTGGGAGAGAGGAGCAGAGATAAATTTTATAAGATTAACAGACTACAGGATTGATCCGTGCGAAGGTTGTATAAACTGTGTGATAAAGCACTCAGAGTGCATATTTAGCGACAGGGATGATGCAATGAAAATTTATAGACTCATAAGTGAGCATGATGCCCTGGTTCTCGGGTCACCCACATACATTCTTGGCGTTCCGGGAATCCTTAAAATGCTGCTCGATAGAGGCATGGCCTACATGTACGGAATAGGGAGACCAAACAGTGGAAAACCTGCTGTTGCTATCGGTGTTGCCGGGGTAAAGGATTGGGAAGCCTTTACTTTGCCGCAGATGGCAGTCTTTTTGCTTTCGCTGGGATTCAGGATCGTGGACCAGTTTATTGCGTACGGTCAGGGGCCTGGAGAAGTATTATTTGACGAGGATGTTATCAAGAGGGCACATCAGGCTGGAAGGCTAATTGTAGAAGGTGAGGGAGCGGTATACGAAAAGGTATGTCCCTCCTGCGGTCAGAACATGTTTCGGTTTGTGGATAAGGATACCGTTGAATGTGCCGTTTGTGGCAGCAAGGGAAGGTTCGAGGTAGTGGATGGAGAGATAAAGATTAATTGGTTTTATATTGAGCGCAGGTGGGAAGACAGGGAGGTCATTGAGCATTTTGAGGGTAAGATACTGCCCTCGGTTCCGCGTTTTCTCAAAAACCGCCACAGGATAAAGGAGCTTCGTAAGAAGTATTTAGAGAAAATTTGATTTGCAACTCCCCTGTGGTTTATATTTGACAAAAACATCTGGAGGTAATTCTTCATGAAAAAAGCAATGGTGCCGATTCTGGCATTGATAATACTTGCAGGAGTTTCCTGTAATCAGGGAAAATCAAAGACCCAGGCCAAAGGGGCCTTAAAGAAAAGTGGCAAAATTTACACTTTTGAAAAGGCAACAATTGTGAGTAAATCAGAGATACACCCGGGTA
>WFZT01000164.1 GCA_015489415.1 Caldifarciminota bacterium
AATAACCTTGAGTTTGAAGGCTTCGGTATAATGTTTGTTGTTATCAGGCATATAAGTGACCTCCTTTCAGGGTTTTATAATCATCCACGTGGGGAGTTGTACTGTAAACATATATCAGGACGGGACAGAATCCGCACATTCAAAGAATTAAAAACAGGAGAGCTAGTATTCAACTTTTGGGTTTATAAATTGAATGATTTTTAAGATATTGCCCCTCTCCTGACCTCTCCCCGCAAAGAATTTATGCGGGGAGAGGAAGTTTTTAGATGCGAGGCTAAATAATTGGATCTAAGTCCAAAGGACAAGCGAATTGTCATAGAAAACATACAGAAGAACTTTCCTAACAAGCGAAGCTTGTGACCCGCTATGCAACAAAAAACTTTCCCTCCCCCCGCAGGCTTTGCCTGTGGGGGAGGGAACTAAAGGGAGGGGGCCTTCCGCTTGAAATCTTAAAAAATTCAAGATGTACACCCTCACCCCAACCCTCTCCCGCAAGCGGAAGAGGGAGATTCACAGATTTTTTGATTAAAATTTGTCAGTTGTAACCCCTCACCTCAATCCTCTCCCCGCAAAGAATTTATGCGGGGAGAGGAAGTTTTTAGATGCGAGGCTAAATAATTGGATCTAAGTCCAAAGGACAAGCGAATTGTCATAGAAAACATACAGAAGAACTTTCCTAACAATCGAAGCTTGTGACCCGCTATGCAACAAAAACTTTCCCTCCCCCCACAGGCTTTGCCTGTGGGGGAGGGATCAAAGGGAGGGGGATTTCCGCTTGGAATCTTAGAAAATTTAGATGTAAACCCTCACCCCAACCATCTCCAGCAAGCGGAAGAGGGAGATTGATGGATTTTTATATTGAAATTTTGTCAGTTGTTACTCCTCACCTCGATCCTCTCCCTGCGAAAAATTTGTGCGGGTAGAGGAAAAATTTTCGGCATAAAATTCAGATTTTCCTGTGTTCTCAAAATGCGTTCAGCGCAGAAGAGAGTAATGGGATTATTTTCGTTGAGAATTCAAGGATTAATCGCTTTCCGAATCAATGACCCTGCTCTACGACTCCGACCCTTTACCTGATTTTGCTGATGATTGTGGAGTGGTCGGGAGATATCTGGAGTATCAAGGGGCGCTTTCTCACTTCATAGATTCCGTCATTGAGAGAATTTCTCACCTCATAGATACCCGGTGCAAGGCTGAAAGATACAAAAAGAGGAATTTCTGAATTCTTAAGGGAAACAATCCATACATCACCTGCACGGGTTGTTAAAACCCGTGCCTTTCTGTAATTTTCAAGATAGGTGCCGGCAACTCTGATAGGAACCAGCTTCATTCTCAAGTCCCTCGCGATTCGCACCTCTCTTTCAAAATTTATGGGAAGGATGGAGTATGTATTTTTTACATGGTGGGACTGCATGAGCCTGAGCTCGAATGAATTTTCAGGAAATATATGATGGTTCATTATCACGGTCCATTTCCCCAAACCCTTTAGCAAAACCCTGTAATAGTCTTTCACCGTTGGATTTGAATCGTTATATATGACAAAGCTCCAGATTTTAAACGGGTTGAAGTCTATCGAGTTGTAGCGGTCACCACCGAGTCTAACAAATCTAAAGCCTGCCTTTTTTGCTGCGTCAATGGACTTTTTGAATCCTCTTGAGTAAGGCATGTGCATGGTGAGGATTGAATCTCCTGTGACCTCGGAGAGGATTTCGCGCGAAAACCTGAACTGTCTGACCAGTGAGTCCTCGGGTAGATTGTAGATTTCGAGGGAGTGGGCGTGGCCATGAGATGAAATCTCATGGCCACGCCCACTCAAAATCTTTACCTCTCTTTTAGACATTCTCTTGAGCTTTAGCTCCCCTGCTGGACCTGCCACCGTATTCACGTCAGAAAGCCATGAAGTAACTATACCAAAGCTCCCCTTTGCCCCATACTTTTCAAGCAATGGATATGCATATTCAAACTGGGACATGTCCCCATCGTCAAAGGAAAAACTCACGAATCCCCTGTACCTGCCCATGAATGGCAGTATTTTTGCCGTAAGTTTATTCTCAGCGGAATACTTGTAAGAGCCTCCATTGAGCTCCTTATCCGCGACATTCCATGAGTCAAGTTGCCAGAGGGAGTCTTTGAGAACAAAGTAGCTCGCTTTCAGCCTCTCTTTGTAAACAGGTTTTTCCCATCCCTGCCATTTGTAGCGATTTGAAAACTGGAAATTCTTACCATCAAACCCCGGAAGTGCATCAAGGACTCTATAATTTGTATCAAAAAGTGCCACAGAAAAAGATATCCCGTCCGTTATAACGGCGTCGATCTCCGGTGTGTCTGGATTATTCTGAAGGACGTGGAGCGAAGAGGGGTCTGTTACGTTTATGAGATTCCACCCCAGTCTGAGTTCAATAACTCCATCTCTATAAAACCAATCAGCAAGGGAATTTTTATCGGATTCACCGAAAATCAGCCTTCCGGGATAGAATTTTTTCCCGGGGATGGTATCTCCAAGTATGGTTACTCTCTCGCGGTTTGCTTGAAGCACAGGTTCCTCAAACTCTCCACTCCGGGAAGCCTCTGTTCTCATCGGTGAAAATTGCCCCCTGATCCAGTTTCTATATACATTGTAACTCTTTTCAACTAACACGCGTCCATTTTTATCCAGCTGAATGATAAATTCGACTCCGTTGTCAAATGTGTATTGCGAAGAATTCCCCCCACCTGAATCCTTCCCCCACGCACTTTGTGCGTGGGGGAAGGAGAACTTAGAAATACCAGGATGGAGAAATTCACCAAGATTTTTATCGTAGGTGTCAAGATAAAGCTCTATTCTCTCTGAATCTGGATTAAAAGGATGATTGAGTCTTATGAGGATGTAAAGATACACAGGGTCATAGGTAACAGACAGGTCCTTAATGGTCTTGTCTCCCACAAGAATAGGATGAATATCTTCCCAATCTTCTGCATTCCCATCTATTTTTATCTCCTGGGGGTCAAAGCTCACGAGTCCGAAGGTTTGCTCAGCGTCGTATATATTGTGCCACAGGGGATTTCGACTCATAGGATTTTCAAAATCCATGAACAACCAATTTCTCTTAAACCATTCATCCATCCATTCAAAGAGAATGCCACCAGCATAGCCTGCATCGTGAATGTCGCGGAAAAGCTTGAAATCTATGAGTCCCTGTTCCGTTTCTGTGTGTCCACCCTGATTCATCCCGAATGGGTTAAAATGTCCAATACCTCGTGAAGAAGGGACACCGAATTCTGCAACGAGTATGGGAATTCCATCAGTTTCTTCCTTCAAGGCGTGAAGATACCCGGCGTAGTTATCCTTTCCATATCGACTTATAAAATCCCTGTATTCGTTGTTTATAAAGTCCGGATAGTATGGATAAATGTGGTAAGAGGCAAAAAATCCAGCAGTGTTGAGGTCTGTTCGATAAAATTTCGATGGGTCAACAGTTAAAAGGTCATTGTCATATTCCCTCACCCTTGGTGATTCGATAAATTCCGAAATATGGTATAGCGGATCAAGTGTAAGCCAGTTTACAAATGAAATGGGATGAAGATCACCGTAAGTAACAGCCTCATAGGTTTCGATATAGTCAAGCATTCTGGCAAGCCAGATTTCCATGGGATTACCCCGTGGAATCGAGATAAAATTACCAGTAAATGTTGTGTCTCCAGGATGAAGTTTTGTGGTTTTCAAGACTCCATCGGGTTCCCATTCTCTGCCGAAGATATATCCAAAGGTGTACTGGGAAACGTCCACGAAGTATTCATTTTTACCATGGATGGCGTCAACCGCTTTCTCAATCTCCTTCTCGATTTCAAGGTCAAACTGCTCGTTCAGGTAATCCTCGCTATCAGGAACAGGTACCCATATGCCCTGAAACAGAAAAATGGGATGGGCAGAATTTTTCATGTTGTAGCTCGAGAGGGCACTGTAAAAATCTGGGGGGAGAACAGTGTAAAGGCGGATAGCATTAAATCCTGCTTTCCCCATCTCTCTGAGCCATCGTGAATAATCTTCGCGTGTAGGGGCGAATTGGGCAGGGTATGTGCCAGGAAGGGCGGGCCCGAAATTAATTCCTTTGACAAAAAATGGGGTAAAAATGGTGTCCACTGTGCCACCGGCACGGGAGACAATTTTCAATACCTCGAAGTGTTCGCCATTTACTCGCGAATAAATTTTCAGGTTCTTTGAACGTCTCCGAACCTCCTCCGGGGTGAGATTGACTCCCACCTTCTTTACCACTTCCTTCTCAACCTTTTTGACCTTGGGTGAGAGGTACTGCTTTTCTATTCTATAGAGCTCAAAGGAGAGTCCTAAAACCGCGAGTATAAGTATTAGAAGAATGGCGACCCTTGTCTTCATGCTTTTGACCCTTTTAAAGAAGTCACTTTTGAATACAGCGAGACTATAGGCTTATAGCACGAAATTTTCCCATTCTCCCCTAACCCCTCCTTCCCTGAGGGAAGGAGGGGAAGTTTCTCAGCTTCCTGGGAAAGGTTTCGAGTCTGGTGGTTTGTGTGAGAATAAAACTCCATACTTTCCATTTGAGAAAAGGGGGTGGAATGGATAGTAAACATTACTTCATCCAAATCTTTACCCAGCGCACAGTTCAGTCTTTTATCAAATCCAAAATTTTCATACATGCCCATAAGGTGTATGTGAAAGATAATGGATTCCAAGTCTTCAAAATCCCCATTTGATTCACCATCCTCCCCTAACCCTTTCTTACTCGAAGGAAGGAGGGGAAGTTTCTTAGCTTTCCGACAAAGGTTTCGATTATTCTGGTTTAAGAGATGATAAAACTCCCTCCATTCCATCTGGCAAGGGAGGGTTGGGGTGGAATGGGTAATCAACATCATTTCATCACCTTTTTGTCTGGTGTATTTATATTCACCATTTATAAAGCTCATTAAAATCCCAACCTTGTGGTCAAACCCGCAGAAATGTTGGTGTAGCTGTAATTCTCAGATGTCTCGAAGTACGAGATTGAAATGTAAAAGTTCCTGAAACCTGCCTCGGCCGATGCGGATAGCATCTGGGGCTGGCCGTAAAAGGACCGGCTGAAATCGGCATAAATGTAACCTTTACCGAGACTCTTAAAAATCATTGCTCCCAGTGAGTGAAGGCTGAAATTTGATGGTGAGTAGTAGTAAGGAGACCAGTTTGCGTAATCCTTGTATCCATAAGAGTAAAGTATTTTCAGGCTCACAGGGTTGCTGATCAGGTTGCGGATAAGGGTAAAATCAAAAATCACTCGTGAGTTGTTATCATACGGAATCTGGCCTTTGTCATATCCGGTTTTGAGCTCAAAACCAAACATATCAAGTTCACCATTTAGCTCAAGATGTTTGATTTTTATAAGATGCACATCCTCAAGGATTTCATCAGTGTAGATTGCACTGAGAGTAACGGGGTCTTTTTTGAACGAGAGTTCACTGTACATGACGTTTGTGGTTCCAAATCCGGGAGCGAGAGTCAGGGTGAAGGGATTGTAAGTGAAGATAATTCCCGGCTGCATGAAATATGTTGTCCGTGAGGTATCAATTTTTCTTGCGTTGTATCCCGAGGCGCGTATAGAGTATCCAAGATAGCGGTTTAATTTTCCTTTTAAATTCAGAACCATGGAGTTCCATCTTGTCTTTGTGGTAGAGTCAATCTCAAGACCGTTGGAGTATTTTAAAGACAGTGTGGGTTTTCTGGCATTTTTAATTCGCTTGATACCACTCACAGCATCCTTGTTCTGAGGATCAAGGCTTAGGGCCATTCTATACCATTTTAAGGAGTTTTTGTAATCTCCCATCCATTCGTAAGTCCTTGCCAGTTTTATGATGATTTCAACATCCTTCGGGGATTTCTCATGGGCCTTTTCATAGCATCTGGCCGCTTCTTTGAGCCTGTCATCCCACGTATAGATATCTCCGCAGATCTTTAAAACATCAGGAGAGTCGGGATAGATAGACAGTGCCTTTTTTATCCATTTTTTTGCCTGCTTCAGGTCACCCTTCCAGCCATAGACTCTGGCAATCCCCATGAGAGCCTCTCTGTCATTTTTGTAAGATTTTAGAAGTTTTTTGTAAACTTTAATAGAGCTGTCCAGGTCTCCTTTCCATGAGAGTGTAAACGCAAGCCCGCTGAGGGCATCATAGTCTGAGGGATTGGCCGAGAGGATTTTGTAATAAATTTTTATGGCCTTATCAGTGCTGTCTGTGACTCTGTACGAGTATGCAAGGGCAAGAAGCACATCCTTCTCGACATTCCCTTTCTTGATATATTGATTTGCCTCTTCAATAACAGTGGTGTATTTCCCCTGGTCGATAAGTTTCCAGAGTCGATCACCCTCATTGCTTCCGATAAGGGTCAATATTAAAATCAAATTCAGCATGCTCATTCCTCCTCTAATTTAATTCCTTCTCTTTCGAACTTATACCAGCTTGATTTACCTTTCAGAAGATCAAGAATACCCCAGAGCTGGGCAAATGTTCTTATAACTCCAAAGGCTGGTTCAAGAAAGAACGAAAGAAGTATAAGTTTAAGCCAATCTCCAAGGGTTTTGAACCTCATAGCTTCAATATTGTCCCTTGAGATATTTTTGAATTTCACTTCAACCAGGGTTGTTACAAGGGAAGTGTAGAGACCATTCAGGACAACAACGAGCAAGAAGAGGGTTATTACAAATTTCCAGTGAACAAGGTTTAAGAATACAAGGACAAGAACGAGCAGGGTTGATAGAAGCTTGGCAATGGGTGAGAAAAATTCAAAAATAGTGTAGTATGGAACGGCAAAAAATCCTATGTGCCTGAATTTTGGGTTCAGGAACATATCTGAGTGAATCAGGAGAGACTCCCCGAGTCCGCGGTGCCATCTGTTTCTCTGTCTCAAAATGTTTTTTAGCTTTGATGGAACTTCAGTCCAGGCAATGGGGAAGAAATGAAATTTGATGGGGCGGGGAATGCGTTTCTCTTTCAGGAATTTATGGAGTCTAACGATGATCTCCATGTCCTCGCAGACAGTTGTTTTTCTGTGGGCAAATTTTGACAGGAAGCCACCAACTTTTAAAAGGAGTTCCCTGTCGAAGGCTGAAAATGCCCCTGAAAGCACAAGCAGTGAGTCTATTCTCGATAAGGCTCCTCGGCCGATGGAGTAGGAGACGAGGTATTCGATGAGCTGGAAAACTACCCAGAGGTTTGACGGAAATTTTGCGCTGACGGGTTTACCATTTTTTATGATGGCATCGTTTGAAACTGTCAGAAGGCCTCCCACTGCGGCCGCGTTTTTCTCTCTAAAGAGTCTTACCATTCTCATCAAGCTCCTTGGTGAAAGCAGGGTGTCAGCATCTATGGTTACCACAATCTCACTTTTTGAGAAATTTAAACCCGCGTTCAGGGCATCGGCTTTCCCCCCATTTTCTTTGCGAATCAGGATTAGATTGGGGTACTTTTTAGATTGATAAATCCGCTCGATTTTCGCTGTTTTGAGTTTTCCTATAGGTGTTAGATTTCCGGGCTCCATGGAGAAATGTCTCACGAGCTCTGGTGTTGTATTATCACGGGACCCATCGTCTATGACAATGATGTCAAAGTTGGGATAGTCGAGATTTAAGAGGGAGGTAACGGTGTTCACTATCACTCGCTCCTCATTGTAAGATGGAACGAGGATGGAAACTCGAGGTGGATTTACGATCTCTTCATCACGAGGCCTCATTCCCATGAAATCAATGAGGAAAACGGCGAAGAACCAGATATTTATAAGGCCATAAACAACAAAATAGATGATGAAAAAGTTGGTGACAATGAGGATTAGGGCATCAAGAGTGCTTTTTACCTCAAAGACCATAGAAACTCCCTGAATTCATGGTAGTTGAACCTGTGGAGAATATTGCCCCCTCCCATCCTCCCCCACGCACTTCCTGCGTGGGGGAGGAAAGGTGGGGGAATTGCTCTTAAAATTACAGATAAATTGAAATCTTTCGAACATGCTCATGGAAGCTTGACTTCGACAGATGAGGTACCAGGTGGGATCGTAAGAACAATATGGTATCTTGTGTTCTCACCCATTTTTTCCTGGAAGTAATAGCCACTGCATTTCTTAAACTTAACCTTCGGAGGGCCAGAGTCAATCCAGAGGCTGAAACCCTCTATTCTTTCATGGTATGGATTGCTGATCCTGTAAGTAATCTTTTTACCTTTATCTTCAACCATAACCCTCACGTTTCGTACAGTACTCCACCAGT
>WFZT01000165.1 GCA_015489415.1 Caldifarciminota bacterium
GCAATCCCGCTCATTCCGGTGCCGCCAATTCCCACCATATGAATCTTTTGAAATTTTCTTCTAAAAATCAATTTCTATCCTCCAAAATGGTTTGCAAAATTTTCTCTTCGGGATTTTCTGGGGCAAAATTCTTCTGCGCATTGACCATTTCGTTTCTTAGTTCATCTTCTTCGAGGAGTCTTGCAATTTCTCTTGCGAGCTCACGTGGAGTTAAAGTGCTTTCCCTGAGCATGAGGGCGGCGCTCCTTCGGACGAGGGAGCGTGCATTTTCTATCTGATGGCCGCGTGCAATCTCAAGGGGAACAAGTATCAGGGGGATGCCAAAACTCATAACCTCAAAAATGGTTCCCGCTCCAGCCCTGGACACAACTACGTCTGCCAGGGAAAACATAAGTCCCATATCGTTCATAAACGGCTCCACTTTGTAGTTATCTCCAGCAAGCCCAATTTTCTCAAAATATTCAAGGTTTCTTTTACCACATTGAATAAAGAAAAACACGTCCTTCAGGATTTTCGATGTCTCTATTGCCTTCTCTGCGAGGCTTCGGGCCCCCTGGGAGCCTCCAACGACGAGCACCACTTTCTGATCTTCCGGTATACCCACAAATTTCTTGGGATTTTCGTACCTTTTTAATTTCCTCACCGGATTACCGGTAAAAATTACCCGTGCATTATCAAGATACTCACGGGTCTCCGGAAATGAGGTAAAAACAGCTTTTGCGCTGCTTGCAAACATTTTTACTGTAGCTCCAGGCACCACATTCTGCTCCATTAAATAGAAATCCATGCCGGTGATTTTTGCAGCAATGAGCGGAGGAACAGATGGATAGGCACCTGTGGCTATCATAACACCATCATTTTTGTATCTAAGCATCATAAGCATACTTTTAAGGGTTCCGGCAAAAATTTTCAACGAGTTTATTGCCAGATATGATTTTTTGCCGATTATAGGCGCACTTGGAATCCTGTGGATTTCGAAACCGTATAAATCTAAGTCTATTCGGGGATTAGATATAATAAGCGTTACTTGAAAATCACTTTTTTGTAAAAAATTTGCCACAACTATTGCCGGAAAGATATGACCGCCCGTGGCACCTGTTGCGATTAACACGCGTTTAAGCTCTTTCATCCTTCTCCTTTAAAATACGCAGTAGTATCCCTGCCATTGCGAAGTTAGCAAGCATGGCGCTTCCTCCGTAGCTGATAAAAGGTAGTGGAACGCCGGTTGCCGGAATGAAGCCAAGGGACGTGGAAATGTTTACATAGGCATAAATCAGATATGTAAACACAATTCCAAATGCCAGGACACTATAGCCCATATCATCTACGAAGCTCTTAATTTTTCGCACCACTATGAGGAACAGGGCGAGGTAGATGATAAATACGGAAAATGCCCCCACGAATCCCATTTCTTCGCCGATTACGGCGTAAATGAAGTCTGTGTCTGCTTGTTTGATGAGGTAGAAGAATTTCTGCTCACTTTTTCCAATTCCCTGCCCGAATAGGCCACCATTTTTAATCGCTTCTCTTGCATAATAGACCTGAGAATTTTCTTTTACCTGCTGATGGCTGATAAAGCTGTAAAATCTTTTTCGGGCATTACTTGAAACATGTATACCAACCACCAGCACGAGAACAACAATTAATAGAAATCCCAGGATATACCTAAGCCTGAGTCTGCCGATAAATAGCTGTACAGCGGCGATAGTGGTCAGAATTATACTCGTGGAAATATTGGGTTCAAACACTATGAGGGCCACATTGAGTAGCACGATACTCAGGGGAATGAGAAATGCCCTCTTGAAATTTTTCATTTTTGTAAAGCCTTTGGCCACATATCCAGCGACAAAGATGATAATCACCAGTTTAGTAAATTCAGATACCTGAAAGTGGAAGGGCCCCAGAGGAATCCATCTGTGATATTTCATCCCGTGGGTCATTGGATAAACAAGAATGAGGAAGAAAAGAGAGAAGAGGAGTAGAGTGTACCTTGTCATTGGGGCAATAAGCCTGCGAGGACTTATGTTGTAGAAGATAAATCCAGTGAGTACACCGAGCAGAATTCTGATGATATGGGCAAGGAAGTATGAAAAATAACTCCGATTGGTACCAATGATCTTGAAGTACCCTGCACTTGGAGTAATGACAATTGAGAGGAAAACAAGAAGCCCGAGCAAAAACATAACCTGGTGGACAGTGCTATTTCCACCCTTTTTGACCTCAATGGTTTCTACACTCTGCAAATCTTCAAATCTCAACTCTTCTGACTTCATCCTGAAATCTCTCCCCTCTTTCTTTGTAATTTCTAAACATGTCAAAGCTCGATGTGCCTGGTGAGAAAAGTACAGTATCTCCGGCCTCACCTCTCTTAAGGGCAATTTCAACGACCTCTCTCATGGATTGAGCTTTCTCAATATCAACCACTCCCCGGAATGTTCTCTCAAGGGATCGTGTATTCTTTCCAAAAAGTATCAAAAGTTTCACCTTTTCACTGACAGACAGAATGAGTGGTGTATAGTCGAGATATTTTTCCTCGCCTCCAAGAACAAGGATAATATTTCCTTTAAATGATTGAAGTGCCCACTTTACCGCGTGGGGATTTGTTGCCTTTGAGTCTTCGTAGAATTTGATTCCATTGATTTCCCTCACAAATTCCACCCGATGGGGCAGGGCAGTCATTGTTTTTAAAACTTCTCTTATTTTTTCTAATTTCGCCCCGGCAATTGATGCTGCAAGAGAGGCAGCAAGCGCGTTGTAAATGTTGTGGACCCCCTTAAGCGCAAGCTCATCAACATGAATGAGCTCAACCTCTCCTTCATCTGTCCTGATAAATATTTTGCCGCCCTTCAGGAAGGCGTCTACCTCTTCCTTTAGGCTGAAAAACAGCACTCTTGATTTTGCTCTCTTTGCAAAGCTCCTTGTGATGGGGTCATCGTAATTCAGGATCAAAAAGTCGCCTTCCTTCTGATTTTCAAAAATCCTTGCCTTTGCGGCAACGTACTCATCGAGGTCTTTATGCCAGTCGAGGTGGTCCTGGTCAATGTTCAAAACAAGTGCAATTTGGGGTCTGAAATCGAGTATTGACATGAGCTGGAAGCTTGAGACCTCAGTCACAAAAACTCCACTTTTGCTATGAAATTTTGAAAGGGGAGCGCCGATATTACCGGCCATAGTTGAATTCTCAATCATTTTTGAAAGCATCGTTACAACCGTGGATTTCCCGTTGGTACCTGTAACAGCGAAGATTTCGCCTTTCACGAATCTGAAGCCGATCTCAAGCTCCCCCATTATTGGAATACCCGATTGCTTGATTCTTTCAATAAAAGGTTTGTGAACGTTGATGCCCGGGCTCAGAATAACGAGCTCAGAGCCAAAGACCCTATTTGTATGCCCCATCTCTTCAAATTCGACTCCGTGCCTTTTGAAGAAATCCTTCTTCCATTCGGCTATTTTTCCCGAATCTGATACGAGGATAGAGGGTGCGCCTATGGATAAAAGCAACTCCACCGCCGCCATTCCTGATGTGCCGGCTCCGAGCACTGCAATTCTTTTGCTTGTGATGCTTTCCTTTAATCCTATCATCTTATTTTCAGAGTTGAGATGGCAATCACTGCGAATATCGCAGAGATTATCCAGAATCTGACCACGATCTTATTTTCATTCCATCCAAGAAGTTCAAAGTGATGATGAATGGGAGAGCGAAGGAATACCCTCTTCCCGCCTGTGAACCTGAAGTATAAAACCTGGATAATCACGGAGAGTGCTTCGATAACGAAAAGGAAGCCGGCAATTGCCAACAGGAATTCCTGCTTGGTCAGGATTGAGACAATACCGAGGGCACCTCCAATGGCCTGTGAACCCGTATCACCCATAAACACATCTGCAGGATGGGCATTGAACCAGAGAAAGCCAAGCAATGCCCCCATGAAGGCGCCAACAAATATAGAGAGTTCTCCGGCCCCTTTGAAGTAAAGCAGGTGGAGATAGCTGGAGAGAATTTTATTCCCAGTTATGTAAGCAACGACGAGGAAAACGCCGAAGGTGGGAATGGAGGCCCCGGCAGCAAGGCCATCAAGCCCATCTGTAAGATTTACGGAGTTTGTTGCTCCTATAAAAACGAAAAGGACAAAAAGCAGGTAAAAGATTTTGAAATCAATGAGGAAATTTTTAAAGAACAGGAATTGAGTCTTTGTCCGAATCCCGTCCGGGAAGATTCGATAAATCATGAAGAGAACAAACAGGGATAATACCACGTGGCCTGCAATCTTGGCCCAGGCAGAAAGGCCGCGCCGGCTACCAACTCCCTTGAGTTTCGCAAGGTCATCTACGAGGCCGAAAATCGCAAGATAAACGGTAACAATCAAGGCAGTGTAGATGTAAAGATTTTTGAGATTTGCCCAGAGAAGGGTGGCTATGACCACTGAAAGTACAAAGACTATGCCACCTCCGGTGGGGGTTCCCTCTTTCCTTCTATGCGTTTCAGGTGCGTACTCGTTTATCTTTTCTCCAATGCCTGCGGACCGAATCTTGTTTATAAAAATAGGCAAAAAAATCACGGTAAGGACAAAAGATGTGACAGATGCATACATGGTGCGAAAAGTAATGTACCGAAACAGATTGAAGATGATCGAGTATTTTGCAAGCGGATAAAATATGTGGTAAAACATCACTCACTCCTCAGTTTTTCAATTATTTTTTCAAGCTGAATCGCCCTTGAGGCCTTGAGCGCTATAAAGATTTCTTCTCCCTCTATACGGGATATCGCAAGGGCAACTTCTTCCGGAGTTTCAAAGTGCAGATTTAGCTCAATTTCATTTACCTGCTCACCTATGGCAGCGGACGCCCTTCCGACAGTGATTAGTTTTTTAAAACCTAATTCCTGAACAAGTTTACCAATTTCCCTGTGATAGTGCTCCTCATATTCACCCAGCTCAAGCATATCACCGAGGATGAGAAGGACGCTATCTCTAAAGGGTTTTAAAGTCGTAAGAAAATCCTTCATCGAATCCGGATTGGCATTGTATGCGTCATTCAAAATCCTGTAACGGCCCACCTTCTGGACCTCTTTTCTCATACTTACGCCCTTAAACTCTTCCAGTCCTTCAAGAACCTCATCCTCAGGGACGCCAAGAATGCTGGCTATGGCAAGGGAGAAGAGAGCACCGTAGACTGTTCCCATACCACCGGGATGTAGGGTCAGCTCATACCTGTCGTTTAAAACCACTCTATTCTCGTTGAAATCCATGTATTTAATCTCTGCATAAAAGTCCGCTTCCTTCGACATTGTTGAAACGGTAATCATATTCTCAAGATGGCTTGAAATTTCATTAAAATATGGGATATCCATGTTTATGACAGCGATCCTCTCTCCTTCGAGAAAGTCAAACAGATGGCTCTTCTCTGTGGCGACATTTCTCACATTTCCGAAAAATGCAAGGTGTGAAGGACCAATGGATGTAAGTACGCCAATATGCGGTCTCACGATTTTAGAAAGATATTCAATCTCACCTGGATGGTTGGTTCCAATCTCACTTATGAGAATTTCTGTATCTTGCTCCGCCGACAGAATGGTTAGGGGCACCCCTATGAAATTGTTGTAACTCTTCCTGTTCCTTACGACCCTGAAACTGCCTTTTAGGGCGAAGTACAGCATCTCTTTTGTTGTGGTCTTCCCGGTGGAGCCGGTTACGGCTATGACTTTTGTGTTATTAAGATTTGACCTGTGAAATGAGGCGAGTCTGCCGAGAGCCTGAACAGTGTCATCTACTTTTATCAGATTACCCTTGATATCACCTGTGAAACTTTCACTTACCACCGCGGCTACAGCACCTTTGCTGATGGCGTTTAAAACGAAGTCCTCGCCGTTGAACCTCTCACCCCTTATGGCAAAGAAAATATCACCGCTTTGCACCTCTCGTGAGTCAGTTGTCACTCCCAGTGCCAGAGCTTCGCTATCTCCTCTGAGTTTGCCCTTAATGGCCTTTGCAATTTCTCCGAGTATGTATTTCATAGGCTCAAAACCACCTCTCTGTCGCTAAAATGAAGCTTTTTACCATCTATCTCCTGGTACTCCTCATGTCCTTTGCCGGCAATCAAGATTGTGTCGCCGGGTTTTGAAATCTCGTAGGCCTTTTTTATAGCCTTCTCCCTCGCAATTTCAATGGTGTAATTTTCACCCGATATACCCTTTTCGATGTCTTTTATTATACTCTCGGGGTCTTCGCTTCGGGGATTGTCAGATGTAAGTATTATAAAGTCTGCATACCTCGAGGCGACAGCCCCCATTAAAGGGCGTTTCTCCTTCTCCCGGTCACCGCCGGCTCCAAAGACAACAATCAATCTTCCCTCAGTCAGCCCTTTAAGGGTTTTTGATACCTGTTTCAGTGCCTCTGGTGTGTGCGCGTAGTCAATAAAAATATTTACACCGTTCTTCTCAATCCTCTCAAGTCTGCCGGGTATAGAATCAATTTTCTCAATTGCATCCACGATTTCCAACGGTGAGAAGCCGTAGGTATACACCGCTGCAAATGCCGCGAGGATATTGTAAATATTATGCTTCCCGATCAATTTTGTGTGAACAGGGATTGAATTTCCGTTCCACCGGATGGAAAAAGTGGAGCCTGCTACTGAGAGCTTTAAGTTTTTCGCAGTAAAATGGGGGAAATCATATTCCTCCTTTGGAGTTTCTATGCCATAAGTTACCAGCCTTTCCCCGCCTGATTCGAGGAAAGTTCTCATAAAATCTTTACTGTGCGGGTCGTCAATGTTGACAACAGCCTTTGCATTTTGCCTGGCGGCCAATTTAAAAAATTCAAGTTTAGCTTTTTTGTAATTTTCAAAAGTTCCGTGATACTCGAGATGCTCGTGCGAGAGATTGGTGAAAATGGCGTCGCTGAACTTAATTTCAAGGATTCTTTTCTCGCATACACTTGCGGATGAGACCTCCATGACGAAGAAATCTCCACCTCTATCTACAACCTCTCGCATGAACCTCTGGATATCTGCTGACTCAGGCGTGGTCCTTTCACCTTTGATGATTTTACCTGCGATATCGTAATAAATTGTGCCAAGCATTCCTGTTTTGTGTCCGAGGGTTTTTAGAATGCTGTTGATGATAAATGTAACTGTCGATTTCCCGTTTGTTCCGGTGACACCAATGATATTGAGCTTTTCTGAGGGGTGCCCGTAGAAGTGTGCTGAGATTGAGGCCATAGATGTTCTCGTATCTTCAACAAGCAAAAGAGGGATTTTCGCATCCACGGGTTTTGAGACAACAGCGCCCACAGCTCCCTTAGAGATGGCATCTTTTATAAACTCGTGTCCGTCGAAGTTTCTCCCAACGAGTGAGATAAAAAGGTCGCCTTTTGTAACTTTTCTCGAATCGTAGGCAATGCCAGTGAACTCCGGATCACCGAGCTGGGTGTTTAGGAGTTTACCAAATTTTGCCAGTTCGCTCATTTTCATGTCAGAATTCCAGGTTCATGATACTTTTTGCCACTTCTTTGAAAATGGGAGCGGCTACTGTTCCACCGTATGCTTCGATACCCTTTTTATGTGGCTCATCTACTACAACATAAATCAGGTATTTGGGAGAACGGGCAGGGAAGAAGCCCACAAATGACACAATCCTTGTTCTGGTATTGTATCTCTTTGTTCTGGGGTCCAGTTTGTTTGCTGTTCCCGTCTTACCTGCTATCTCGAGACTATCGATTCTTGCAAGTCTACCTGTGCCCCTCTCAACCACTTTTGTGAGTATATCTGTCAATTTTCTTGTTGTTTCCCTGCTAAAGAGAATTTTCCCATAGCGAGGGGCAAAGGTTTTTGTACTGTCATGGCAATCAATCATTTTGACGATTCTTGGATAAACAATCTTTCCTCCATTGGCAATAGCTCCATAAATAGTGACGATATGAAGGGAGTTTAGGAGGAATCCGTAACCAATGACCACATTGGCAAACCTCGAGCGGTTCCACTTTATGTAGGAAGTTATATGGCCGGGATTCTCGCCCGGGAGCTCCACGCCGGTTTTCTCCCCGATTCCTGCTCTTTTAATCGAGTTGTAAATCTTTCTTTTGCCAAGCATAAAAGCCAGTTTTATGGTCCCTACGTTGGATGAGTGAATTAGCGCCTCCTCCATGGGAATTCTGCCCAGTGGATGTACATCAGATATTGTGTATTTGTCCACTCTTATTTCCCCATGATCAGTGTCTATCATGAGTTTCGGGGAGATTCCATTTTCGAGGGCGGTGCCGTAGGTGATTGCCTTGAAGATTGAGCCAGGCTCGTAAGGATCAGTAATTGGCCACACTTTTCTGAGATAGGCTGGGGTTTTCGAATATTTCGCAGGGTTATAGGATGGATAGATGGCAAATGCAAGAATTTCGCCTGTGTGAGGATTTTCAATGATCACGGCCCCTCTTTTTGCGTGCCAGTCAATGACACTCTCTTTTAAGGCTTCGTATGCAATTGTCTGAAATCTCTGGTCAATGGTGAGTGTGAGGTCACATCCGCGCTCTGGCCTCAGGATTGTAGAATCAGGGAAAGGCAGCTTCATGAGATTTAAGCCTGTGCTGTCCCTTTTATTTACAAGGAGATAGGCAATTTTTCCGGCTTTCCCTTTCAGGTATGAGTCAAAGAGGAATTCAAGGCCCCCGAGGCCTGAATTGCTTGACCTCTGGACAAAGCCAATAATGGGTTCGAAGATGTATGGAAGGTTATAATACCTGAACCAGGCCTTTCGAAAGGTCAGGCCCTTTATCTGGTAAATAGAATCTTTGAGTGCTGCAGGGATGTTTGTTGCAACGGTCAAAAGCCTTGGAGTTTTTTGCCAGAAATTGGGATCATTATTTATTTTGAATCCATGTTTTTTTAAGAAGGGGACATATTCCTGTGGAACAGGTCCGCGCTGATAGACGTTGTAGCCCAGCAAATTGGTTGCTATTTTGAAACCTGTTCTATCCCTGATTTCCCCCCGCTGGGCTGGGATCTTCTGGATAAATATGTGTCTTTTTACAGGTGACTTGTTAAAAATCTCAAACTTAGCGAGAAAGTACAGAATTACTCCCGCGTAAACGATTACCAGAAAGGTGACCAGGCCCGCCCGGAATTTGTAGGAACTTATGTCCTCTTGGTTTATACCCATGCCTCAAAGCTTCCCTTTTTATGTTTTTAAAACTTCTCAACCTTGAAATGACATTGTTCAGGCTGTCAATCTCAGCCCTCTCACTGGCGAGCTTTGAATTAACGATATTCAGTCTCTTAGCGTTTTCCCATTGCTGCGGCGACGCCAGACCTATTGAAATAAATATGGTCCCAATTAAGATTGACGTAATGATAAATATCCTCATCGTTTAATTCCCCCGTTTTTTTATAGGCCCTTAACTTTGCACTCCTTGCACGTGGATTTGTGGCAATCTCTCTCGGGGTGGGTACCATGGGTTTCTTTAAGAGAGGTTCCACACCCCTCAGTTTTTTAAGCTGCTTCGCCAGTCTGTCCTCGAGAGAGTGGTATGAAATAACGACCATCCGGCCTTCCGGAGCGAGGATTTTCAGCCCTTCTGTGAGGCCGGTGGCTATGGATTCAAGTTCCTTATTCACCTGAATCCTCAGTGCCTGATAAACCTGCGCGAGCAGGCGTTTCTTAAGTTTGTTGTTCCTTCTATAAATTCCCGGCACGGATTTGAGGACAATATCGTTAAGTACAGCAGTTGTGCTGATTCTTTTGCCCTTTCTATATCTAACAATATTCTCGGCTATGGAATGGGCAAACCTGATCTCACCGTATTCTCTGAAGATACGAGTGAGCTGTTCTTTGCTTAATCTATTTATGTAATGATCGGCCGGCAGCCCTTCTTCCGGGTCAAACCTCATGTCGAGGTACTCATTCTGCTGGAAGGAAAAGCCTCTGCCGGAGTTTTCAAGCAGGAAGGAAGAAATTCCGAGATCAAAAAGGACAGAGTTTACCTTTCCCTTGATTCCCAGGAATTCGGTAATTTCAGTAAGTTTTGTATAAGAACTGTGGATAAACACAACTCCGTCGGCATCTATTCGTTCCCTTGCATATCTCAGGGAATCGAGGTCCTTTTCTACGGCGACAACTATGCCATCGGGCTTGACCATCTCCCAGATGGCCTTTGTGTGGCCTCCGAGGCCCGATGTGGCATCAACCACAATGTCTCCGGGCCTGAGAGCCATGAATCTGAGCACCTCGTCAACCATTACCGGCCTGTGTATTGCTTTCTCCATTTCTTCCTCCTAAAAGGTCTGAAATTTTTAACCCTTTTTCTTTGATCAATTGCCTGATTCTTTCCTCCTCCTGTGCCCATGTATCGGCATCCCAGATTTCAACCATATCGGGCAGTTTGATGAAAATTACGTCCTTTTTTAATCCGGCATATTCGATGAAATTGCCGGAGAGAAGAATTCTTCCCATCTCGTCTATGTCCTGGTAATCAATATCTCCAATAATGAGTCTTAAAAAGTCCATTTTTAATTCATCAAATTTCTCAATTGATGCACTAAAACGTGCCTCCTTCTCTTTCCATTTGTCCTCCCTGAAAATGGTGAGGCATTTTTTGTCATTGAATCCTCTTAAGATAACGACTGAACCGCCTTTTTCAACCCCCAGGTGCTTTCTAATTGAGCGGGGCAAGGAAACCCTTCCCCTTGAGTCGAGGCGGGCTTTAGAATTATGTCTACCGTTTTGTACTCTGGCCATTTTTTACCTTTTGGCCGCTTCGATTTGCGGCTCGGTCAGTTTATGACAATTTTTAACATCTTTTTCCATTTAATGGGAAATTATGGGAAAAATTCCTCGAGACGCAACACTTAAAAATGTGGAAAACTTACGAATCCCTTGAAAATACTGAAAAAACTCATTATGAATTTCCCTCTGGAGAAAATAGGATGAATGTGTGGATGAGCATGTTCGAGACACTTTTTGATGCATTTGGCCCCCAGCACTGGTGGCCCGGTGAGACCCCTCTCGAGGTCGCTATTGGGGCCATTCTGACCCAGAATACTAACTGGAGGAACGTAGAGAGAGCTATTCAGAACCTGAAAGAACGAGACCTGATTGATGTTGATAAACTTTTAAAACTCAGTGAAGATGAGCTTAAGGAACTTATAAGGCCCTCGGGATTTTTCAACGTCAAGGCCAGAAGACTTAGAAACTTCCTTGAATTTTTAAAAGAGCACGGTGGACTTGAGGGCTTGAAAAAATTTGACACCCATGAAGTTCGCCAGATACTTTTAAATGTCCCCGGAATAGGCTTTGAGACCGCTGATTCTATCATTCTCTATGCGCTTGAAAAGCCAATTTTTGTGGTGGATGCCTATACGAGAAGATACCTCAAAAGGCACGGATTCATCGAGGGTACAGAGCCCTACGATGAAATCAGGAAACTATTCGAGGATAATCTACCGAAGGACGTTGAACTTTACAAGGAGTATCATGCATTGATTGTTAAATTGGGGAAGGTTTATTGTAAGAGTAAACCCGTGTGTGAAAACTGCCCTTTAAATAAAAAGGAATTCTGGAGGAATGAAAAATGAAAGCTGTGGTGATTTCTGTAGGGGATGAACTTTTGAGCGGGCGGACTCTAAATACCAATTTGAGAACCATAGCCGAGTTTCTCGCAAGATTTGGCATTCCTGTTGTCAGAAATTGCACCGTGAGGGACGATGTTGAGGAGATAATCAAGATTATGCGCGAGACCCTGGAAAGTGCTGATATTGTTATTGTTTCTGGTGGATTAGGAATTACAGTTGATGATGTGACCCGCGAGGCCATTGCAAGGGCGATGGGTGTGGAGCTCGTTTTTGACGAGGATTTTTATAATGAAGTTGAGAAGAGAATGCTGGAGAGGGGAGTAAAGGTTACAGAAGAGCACAAAAAGTATGGCCTCGTCCCGGCTGGTTTTGAACTTATAAAAAACGATTATGGTCTTGCTCCCGGTTATTTTTACGAAAAAGATGGCAAAATCCTTCTTGTCCTGCCTGGGCCGCCTCATGAGCTAAGGAATGTCCTTGAAAACGCAGCGGAGAAGTTTGAGGGCTTAACAAAGAAAAAAGTCCTTGTAAAGACCGTCAAAACCTTCGGCTTGAAGGAAAGCGATATTGTTGAAAGAATTAAGGATGTCATTGAAGAGCTTAAGCCCATTGGTTCATATCCAATAATTCCGGGAATGGTAGATCTGAGGCTCACGCTTGTGGGTGAGGATGAGGAAAAGCTCGAAAAGGAAATGGAGAAAAAACTTGATATCCTCCGGGAGAGACTTGGGGATGCCATCTATGGCTACGACGATGATACACTTCCGGGAGTTATAGGCAAAATTTTGCGTTCAAGAGGAATGACTATAGCAACGGCTGAGTCATGCACAGGTGGACTTGTGGCAAACTACATAACCGATGTGTCAGGTAGTTCAGATTACTTTAAGGGAGGTGTTGTCTCATACTGGAATGAGGTGAAGAGTGGAGTTCTTGGAGTGAGTGACGTGATCTTAGAGCACTTCGGAGCGGTTTCAGAGCCCACTGCTGTGATGATGGCTGAAGGGGTTAGAAAGTTGCTCGGCACTGATGTTGGGATTTCCACCACGGGAATTGCAGGGCCCACAGGCGGGACCCCTGAGAAGCCCGTTGGACTTGTTTACATGGGTGTGTCAATTCGCGGCAAAACCTTTGTCTTGAGGAAGATTTTCAAAGGGGATCGTCTTATGGTAAAGAAACAGGCTGCCTTAAATCTTCTCGATTTCTTGAGGAGAAAACTTGGAGAGGTACAGTGAAACTCATAGATGTTGCAGCAGGGCGTGAGGTCGCAGACCTGATTATTAAAGATGTAAATTTAATTGATGTCAGGTCAGGAGAGGTTCGCAGGACAGATATTGTTATTTACGGAGATAGGATAGCTGCTGTGGGGCAGGGCTACAGCGGAAAATCCGTTATTGATGGGGCAGGTCTATACGCTGCACCGGGATTTATTGAAGGTCACATTCATATTGAAAGCTCCATGATGACACCGGCCTACTTCGCTCATGCAGTAGCCAGACACGGCACTACCACAGTTATTGCTGATCCCCACGAGATTGCCAATGTGCTCGGAATTGAGGGAGTGAGATTCATGATTGAGGATTCGAAAAATCTGCCTGTGGATATATTTTTTACCGCTCCATCGTGTGTTCCCGCCACCAATCTCGAAACCTCTGGGGCAGCGATTGGTCGCGAGGAATTGCTGAGACTGAAAGATATGGAGAGGGTCATAGGCCTTGGAGAAATGATGAACTACCCCGGGGTGTATTTGAACCTGCCGGATGTCATTGAAAAACTTGGAATTTTTGAAATTCAGGATGGCCATGCTCCGATGCTCACAGGGAAAAACCTCAATGCCTACGTTGCAGCAGGAATTTATTCTGACCATGAGTGCACTTCGTTGGATGAGGCGAGAGAAAAGCTGGAACTTGGGATGCACATAATGATTCGTGAAGGGACATCCGAGAGAAACTTGGATGAGCTTTTGCCACTTGTAAATAACAATAACTGGCCATTTTTCTCCTTTGTATCTGATGACCGTCATCCATCAACGATTGAGGAAGAGGGACATCTGGATGGTATTATTCGAAAGGCAATGGATAGCGGACTTGACCTTGTAACAGCCATCAGACTTGCCACTATAAACACGGCCCGCTATTTCAGATTATTTGACCGGGGAGAGATTGTTCCCGGAAAGAAGGCTGATGTCGTTCTCCTTGATGAAGACCTGAGGGTTAAAATGGTCCTAAAAGACGGGAAAGTTGTCGTAAGGGATGGTATGGTTCTCTCTGAAACTCCCCTACCAGAGGCAAGAATATTGGGCTCCATAAATATTGAACCTGATATCGAAAGGCTTAAAGTCAGAGCGAGGGGAAATAAAATCAGGGTTATCAAGATTATTGAAGGGAACTTAACAACAGACGAAGAGATCCATCCTGCGAAGATTATGGAAAATTTAGCCGTTTCTGACCCTGAAAATGACGTATTAAAGCTCACTGTGTGGGAGAGACACAGAGGCACGGGCAATGTGGGCATCGGCTTTGTTCGCGGATTTGGCATGAAGTCA
>WFZT01000166.1 GCA_015489415.1 Caldifarciminota bacterium
GATCTGTGATTACATAATCATTTTGAGAGACGGGAAAGTCGTGACCTCGGGATACGTTGATGAGCTAAAAGAAAAATTTGCTTCCACGGACCTCGAAGGTGTTTTCATAAAGGCAATAGCATGAAGGGCCTCGTTAAAAAAGAAATTCTCGTTTTTACTTCAAGCTCTGCATTTTATCTGCTTATCATCATTGCCTCTTTTCTTATCGGAAGCAGCTTCATTACATCTATTGACCTTTACAGCAAGGCAAGTGTTGCCGCGTTGAAAGACCCTATCTACGCAAGAAGTTTTGAGCCTGTTCCCGGCGTATTTGTGCCTGCATTTGGTGGATTTTATCTTGTATTCTCCCTTCTCCTTCCCTTTGCTGTCATCCCCATAATTTCAAGAGAATTTGAATATAATACCATTTCCCTTCTACCCCAGCTCGGATATGGGATGGGGAAAATCCTCACTCAAAAGTTTCTCGTAGCTCTGGGGTATGTTTTGCTTACTCTTTCACTCTCGATTCCTGCGATAATTTTCTGGATATCAGTCGGTGGACATGTTGCATGGGTTGAGATGTCGCTTCTCCTCGCGGGATACGTACTGTATGGGATCCTTGTGATTTCAATATCATTTGCCTCGGCTTCAATTCTTAAAAGCACATCGAGCGCCTCAATTCTTGCGCTGACCATAGTGCTATCATCATGGGTCCTGGATTTTATGAAAGATGCGACAGCGTCTCCATTAATCCTCTATATTTCAAAATTTACATTCACTTCTCAGGGTTTTCGAAAAAGGCATTTTCTCGGCTGGAGTGCTGGTGAAGCTTGTAATTTTATCTGGCACATTTCTTGTGACCGCCTATTTCATGATGGAGTTCTTTAAAAGAAACAACGCCCTCAGGGCAATCCTCACCCTTATCATCGGACTGATTTTACTTTTTGCCTCTGGATTCATAAGGTACAGAGCAGATATTACAGAAAGCTACAGGAATTCGTTTCCACCTGCAGTGGGGGCTGCGTTAAAGAAACTTCCTCCACTTGAAATAGATATTCATCTGAGAAAATCAGATTCGCGGCTCGTGGACTACAGACGAGAGTTTCTTGACAGGTTGTTGCTTGTAAAAAGGAATGTGAAAGTCGTGTTCCCGGATTCCGGCACCTATGGTCTGTTTGTTTACAGGGTTAAAAAGAATAGCACATGGATTTCAGACTCTACTTTTTCAAACAGTCCAGAGGAGGCATTCTCTATAATCTCAACCCTTTCCGGGATCAAAATTCCACAGACGGACGTTACAGATTACCCGGGATATCCTCTCGTGGTTGAAAGGGAGAGGCTGTGGTATTTAAAATTCGTATACTATTTACTTCTGCCCTTGCTGGGTTTGGCAATCTGGATCAAAAGGAGGATACCATGAAAAGATTGTTGATTGCACTAATATTTGTGAATCTACTTGGGGCGAAAACTATAAAAATTACATTTGACGATGAATCAGGATTTGGCCCGTCAAAGCACTTCTCATCCATAGTTGGATATTGGCATCTCGGAAAGGATGGAGATAACGTTGTATACTGTGTTGATGGGCGAAAGTGGGCACGTGGCACCCTTGCGAAGGGAGTTGCTGAGAAGGCAAAGGCTCTCTACGGAGAGAGATACGCTGAGTTTCTCGATAATGTGAAAGCTTACAGGTATTTTCCACTCTCAATTTTTAAGGAGCTGGACAACTTCAAAAACGGTAAAATCACTGTAAGATTTAAAACAATTAGTGGTAAAATTGACCAGGCTGCAGGCATTGCCTTTGACATCAAGAAAAATGGGGACTATCTCGTGGTAAGGGCAAATCCTCTGGAGAATAATCTGGTTTTGTTTCAGCTGAAAAATGGGCGCAGGAGGCCTGTACAGTGGATCAGAAGAGTTAAGACCCTGCCTCATGTATGGCATACTCTTACCGTCGTGATAAAAGGCCAAAGGATTCAGGGATTCCTGGATGGAAAGAAATATGTAGACTTTAGGGCTCGCTCTCCCATTTCAGGCAAAATTGGACTGTGGTCAAAGGCCGATTCCTACGTATATTTCGACGACTTCACCGTGGAAACAAAAGAAGGTAAATAGCAACCCTACTCGAAGTATCGTTCGATAATCTTTCTCGCAATGGGAGCAACGTGGCTTCCGTGCTCACCGTGCTCCACTACCACGGTGACGACTATCTGCGGATTCTCATATGGGGCAAAGGCTGTAAATAATGCGTGATCCTTTCCATGCGGATTCTGGGATGTACCTGTTTTACCGGCAAAGATCACCTTATCTGACCGTGAGGCATAGGCAGTGCCACCCGGTTTATTGACCACCATCCACATTCCCTTTTTGATAACGTGAAAAACCGATGAATCCACTTTCCATCGCAAAGTATCCCCAGGAATATAGTCAGCATCCTCAATAGCCTTCAAAACATGTGGGCGTGGCAAAACTCCGTTATTGGCAATAAGGGCTGTTAGTGTGGCAATCTTTAGTGGAGTTAAAAGAATTTCTCCCTGTCCAATGGCGAGATTCAGGACATTTCCCGGCCCGAAACCGTTGGCACCGTACCTTTC
>WFZT01000167.1 GCA_015489415.1 Caldifarciminota bacterium
TACACAAAAGGAAAGGAGAGATCAGGGAGATGAGTGGATAAAAATAGTCAGGAGACGGCAGTGAGCCAGTGAAGTTAGCGGAGCGGGTGTGGAGATAAGCGCCGATTTGGTCTGATCGAGACCAAAATTTTCCTTAGCTGAGGATTTGGGGGTTATATGACGATTTGACCATATAAACTGGCGGGATATATAATTTATCACGGAGGTGAGAAAATGAATCTCGGATTTCAAGAACTCCTGCTAATCTTCTTGGTGGTCCTTTTACTCTTCGGGGCCAAAAAGCTTCCTGAGCTTGCACGCGGAATGGGTCAGGCCATGAGAGAATTCCGTAAAGCTGCCAATGAAGTGGAAAATACAGTAGATGAGATAAAAAATCCACCAGAGGAGAGCAAAAAGGAAAACTGAGGTAACAGGATAATTTTTCGATTCCTGTAAAGTGAAGGGGGTGGTAGTGGAGTTTTATACACAGAGATTAGATAGGCAAGATTGGGTTGTAATTGCATTTCTTAATTCAAGAAGATTTCTCAGTGAAATTTTACCCAATTGCGCTTGTCTTTGTTTAAAAATTCCAGACCTATAGAATTTTACCCGTAATTTTCTCAACCATTGGGGTGACCATCGCACGAAATGCGCTGTGAGAGGAAACTTCTGCGTCTGGAAATACTCGAACTCGGTCAATGATTACCTCTCATCAATCTCTGTTCCTTAGCATCCCGGAGTTCAAAATGCATTTTCTCTCATCAAATCCCCACATCTGTTCTACTTTGAAAAATAGTTTGTAAGTGCGAACTATCTGGAATAAAATTGCCCCTGTCATGAAGAGAGAACTGTTTCCACTGGCCGCGACACTCTTCATCCTCATGGCTGGTGTGAGTATGGTTACACCTATCCTGCCGACTTACGCTAAAACCCTTGGTGCCACGGGATTGTGGATCGGCCTCATCTTCTCCGGTCTCCCCATTGTAAGAAGCCTTTTCTCACCAATATTCGGGAGGTGGGCAGATAGGGTCGGAAGGATTAAACCATTCGTATCCGTTGGCATCTCCATCTATGGAATTGCCTCTATCCTTCTTGCCGAGTCGAGGAAGGTTTATCACCTCTTTGTATCGAGGCTTTTTCAGGGATTTGGTTCCTCATTGGTTAATCCTCAGGTGATGGCCTACATTGCAAAGATTGCACCTCCAGGTGAGGAAAGCCGATACTTTGGTTTCATAAACATGATTTTCTTCCTCGGCCTCGGGATTGGCCCATTTTTCGGAGGAGCTCTTTCCGACCTTATGGGGATCAAGGCCGCTTTTTACCTGATGGGCATCCTCTCTTTTTCAGCCCTTCTTATTTTCATTCTCGTTGTGAAGGAAAAGAATGTTGAAAACATCAAAAAGAGAAGGGAGAAAAAGAAACTCGTGCCCTTCAAAATCATCATTCGTGACCTGAGGATACTGGGCATAATCTTTTTCAGGTTTGCTCTTGCAATCACACGTGCGGCAGTTCTCACCTTTTTCCCGCTTCTTGCCGCATTCCATGGAATTTCGCGCTCTGGTATTGGATTAATTCTCACTTACCAGATGCTACTTCTCTCATTTGGACAGTATCCCGGGGGTAAAGTAGCAGATAGATATGGGAAATTTAATTCCCTGGTGGTTGGCGGACTCATTGCCAATCTTGCATTCATCCTTTTCCCTGTAGCCAAAAACATGCTGTGGTATTTGCTTCTTAACACCTTTATGTCAATCGGAGGAGCTCTATCCATGCCTGCAGCAATGGGAATAATCAGTGAAATAGGCAGGGATTACGGCCCGGCAACCACCATGTCACTTCTTGATGTAGCGTTCAGTGTGGGATTTGCCATAGGACCAATTTTTTCAGGGGAAATCTATGATATTTTGAACATTGCAAGCGTTTTCTACATCACCGGAATCATTGGTTTTCTCGGCCTTGGAATGCTTTACATCTGTTTTAAGCGATATTAAAATAATTGCCACTATGGCTGACTACAAAATTCTTGTCATCGTTAATAGTGAAATAGGGCCTGGATTCAAGCTCTCGGGTGTGGATGTTGTCTCACCCTCGACCACCGAAGAGGCAGAAAAAATTGTTGAAAAGGAGATAGAAGAGGCTCGCTATGGGATAATAATCCTCGACGAAAATTTCCTACAGAACTTCAGCGATAAGGTAAAAAATGAGGTACTGGACAGTGTGGTTCCACTAATTGTGCCCGTCAATCTCTCGAGGGTGAGCAAAGAGTCTCCAGAGGAGTACCTTGAAAACGTTGTAAGGAGAGCGGTTGGATTCCAGATTAAGGTAAGAGCTTGAGGAAATTTCTTGCATTCTTCCTTCTTTTTATACCGCTTGTTCTCACAGCAATTGGTATCCTTGAATTATCGTCCATAAACAAATTCTACGCGACAAGACAGATAATCTGGGTTTCTGCCGGGCTTTTCATCGCTGTCGCAAACTACTTCATACCCTCAAGGTTCTACAATTCACTTGCTCCCCTTTTTTACATCTTGGCTGTTTTGCTCCTGATGGTGGTTCTTGCTCTACCTTCCAACGGTCCCAAAAGATGGATGCATCTTGGTGCATTTTACTTTCAGCCTTCAGAACTGGCCAAGCTCGCATACATTTTCTTCATTGCAAGATGGATTGCAAAACACCCGAGGCTAAACGAAAGACGCGTGACGCTTTTATTCATCTTTACCTTCATCCCGTTCTCTCTCGTTCTAATTGAACCTGACCTTGCCACATCCGGCAGTTTCTTTTTTCTCTTTACATTAATAACTTTCCTCGCAGGCGCAGATTTAAAAATTCTGAACTTCATAATCTTCAGTCCCGTGGCTGCAATTTTCTCGTTTAAATCCTGGATTTTCCTGGTGTTTTTGATTGCAACCCTCGTTTATCTCAGACTCGTTAGAATGTCTGTCCCCTACACTTTTATCTTTGTCATCTACATAATTTTCGTGGGGCTCTTTTCCCCGTACATCTGGTTTAAAGTGCTAAAGCCCTACCAGAGGGCGCGAATTGTAGCTTTCTTAGAGCCGGAGAAGTATAAAACCGGTCCCGCATGGCAAATTCTACAGGGTGAAATTGCACTTGGCTCTGGCGGCCTGAAGGGGAAAGGATTGCACAAAGGCACACAAAAGGGACTATCTTTCCTTCCGGCTGCCCATACAGATTTTATCTTCTCAAGCATTGGAGAGGAGATGGGATTTATAACGACATCGTTTATTTTGATCGCTCTTTTCCTATTTTCATTTCTCATCTTTCAGATTGGCTATCAGGACAGGGACATTTTCCGAAGAGTGGTGGCAATAGGTGTAGCTGGCTACTTCCTTTACCACACGGTTTTGAATATTGCCACCAACCTCGGCATGTTTCCCGTCTCCGGGATTCCGCTGCCGTTTCTGACCTACGGTGGAAGTCACATTCTTGTGGAATTCTTTATGATTGGAATCGTTCTCAGGATTTTGAGGGAGCAGGGAGTTAAAGAGCTGAATCTAAGTACTCAAGGAGCTTTTTAAAGTCTTCAGGAAGGGGAGATTCAAATTCAACCCTTACCATTTTTGTTGGATGGATGAATGAAAGTTTTCTTGCGTGCAGGGCCTGTCTTTGCATAATTTCAAGCATATCTTTGACCTTCGGAGCAAAGTTAGAGGGAACTACATTAAAAATCTTCCTCGTGCTTCTGCCAGAATAAGTTGGGTCACCGACAATGGGGTAGCCAAGATACTCAAAATGCACCCTTATCTGGTGAGTTCGGCCTGTGTGGAGCTTGACCTCAACAAATGTAGCGAGTCGGTCGTAGCGTTTTTTCACCGTATATTCAGTGATTGCAGGCTTTGAGTGGAATGGAGTAACGGCCATCCGCTTTCTATCAATAGAATGTCTCCCGATGGGAGCTTCTATTATTCCGTGGTCCTGTGGAAGACTTCCCCAGACCACTGCCCAGTAGGTTCTCCGTGCAGTTTTATCTGCCATTTGAGATGCAAGACTTCTTAGGGCTTTGTCTGTTTTGGCAACAACAAGGAGCCCCGAGGTCTCCTTATCCAGCCTGTGCACCACCCCGGGCCTTGTTTTATCTGAAGTCTGGGGCAGGTCCTTGTAGCGATAAACGAGGGCATTTATCAGTGTTCCCTCAAGATTCCCCTTTGCGGGGTGCACTACCATGCCGACGGGCTTGTCTATAACAACAAGGTCTTCATCCTCGTAGATAATGGGGACATCAATATCCTGACCGATAACCGGGGGTTTGGGCTTAATTTCTACCTTTGCGAATACCACGTCTCCCTTCTTTAATTTGTATCCCGGCTTTGTGGGGGCATTATTTACCAGCACCTTGCCCTCTTTGATAAGCTTTTCCACCTGTGAACGGGTTAGACCAAGCCCACCGCGAACAAGATAGACGTCAAGGCGGGTTCCTGCCATTTTTTCTGAAACTATTCTTTCAAAAACCTTCTCCATGATGCCTGCCCATTATA
>WFZT01000168.1 GCA_015489415.1 Caldifarciminota bacterium
ATTTTTCGCACTAAATCAACAATTTTTACCGGAAGGATATATTCGTTTATACCGTATAAAGAGAGTGTTCAAATATTGAGCGTAGTACACCTTTTTGTAGTTGTGGTAAGGGATGAGGTGTTATTTTCCAGAAATTCGTGGGTGACGTCAGACCTTACTCCTCCTCCCACGCACTTTGTGCGTGGGAAGAGGATAGAAAGGGGGTAATTTTCGGACGAGCTCTCTTCAGGCTGAATGTGTGTATGGTTTAAAATATGGCAATGCAGTGGAATGATAGAATTTCATGGGGAGATATTAGCTTTCATTCCTTTTTAATTGCAGTTATCAGCGGGGTTGTGATTGCCTTTAAATACAATCCGTTCAACGCCTACAAATCCCTTGAAATTATTTCCGGGGTTGTTCCCTGGGGTGAGTTTTTCAGAAGAATACACTACTTCTCGGCCCAATTTTTCCTCATTTCTTTATTTCTTCACAAATGGGAGTACATGAGAAAAAACATAAAGTATCCAGCTTCTCGCTGGTTCTGGGAGGTTACGATATTTTTTCCGCTCTCATTTGTGGTTGTCTTTACAGGATATATTTTGAGAGGAAGTAAAGAGGGAATTTTTGCAATGGATGTAGCTTCCAGCCTGTTAAAAACCATTCCTCTAATTGGCTCAGGATTTTCGAGGGCCCTGTTTGGCAATATAGATTTATCAGGTCTTTACACCGTATTTACCAACCATGCGCTTACCTTTACATTACCCTTCTTTTTCCTGTTTTTCTGGCATGTTAGGCTTGTTTTACCGGATTTCAAGAAGCTGGGATATGTTTTCCTATGGGTAACCTTGCTTTCTCTTGTGATCAATCCCGGGATAGGAAAACCTGTAGATTATCCTCTTGATCCGGTGAAGGGCCCATGGTTCTTTCTGGGCATTCAAGAGCTTGTTTACGAGATCTATCCATGGCTTGGTGGTGTGGTATTCCCATTAATAAGTCTCGTGGTCTTATCTCTCTATCCTCGTGCTAAAGTGATTAAAATAGTCTTTTGGATAATCCTTGCCTGGTATTTGATTTTGACTGTAATCGCGGGATTCCTCAGAGGGCCAGGATGGAGCTTAAAATTTTAATAAATTGCAAGAGCCCTGTTCTTTCCGCTTTCCTTAGCCTTCATGAGTGCCATATCTGCCCGTTCGATAACCTCTTCAGGCCTTCTATCAGAAGGTCTGAATGCAGTAACTCCAATGCTGATTTTGGGTCTTACCATTTTTTTGCCGGCCTTGATGGCCAGCTCTTTTGAAACTACTTCGAGGATTCTCTGGGCCACACGCATGGCCTCGCTCAATCCCTGCGATGGGAGAAGAAGGACAAATTCATCACCACCCATTCTTCCAATTACATCATATGGCCTTGTAATTCTCTTCATGAGATCAACAAAGGCTTCGAGGGCTTTGTCCCCTACAAGATGTCCATAATTGTCGTTTATCTCCTTAAAGTTATCAAAATCCAGATAGAGAACAGAAAATGTGCACTGCTCCCTTCGGCATTTATTTATTTCCTCTTCAATTCTCCGCACTATATACTCTCTTGTAAATGCACCTGTTAATGGATCAATAACCACAAGGTTTTTTATCCTGCTGAGTGCATCTATCATATCCCTGAAGATAGAGTCTTCATCTCCTTTGAATGACTGAGCAGTGCGTTCAAACTCCGTAAGCTTGTAGCCGGATAAGAAATCCATCAGTTTTGCAACAGGCCACAATTTTTTCTGGAAGTTATACTTAAAGTATTCGATGGTCACAAATAGCACCACAAAGGTGAACAGGATGAATAAAAGCGTTGCGCCACCAAGAAGTTTTTTAAATATATTTAAACTGCTTTCGAGATTCAAAGGATTCCTGTAAAGTATGTAGATTCGGATACCTCGTGGAAATACAGGATTAAGCGAGAAATACGGCCCCTTGTAAGTGGATTTATTAAGTGTTATATATACCTTGTTTCGGAGAGTGGATGGCATGTTCATAAAAATGGTGGGGTATAAAGTTTCACCAATAAGAACTCCCTTACCCTTCCTAACTTTTACTCCAAGAAGATACATATCCGGTAACAGCGTACTTGATGAATCAACCACGTAGTAGAAAAAATAATAATGAGGGACCGGCGCATTATACTGGAAATTTTTCTTGATAATTTTAACTATTTCGCGTCTATCAAATCTGCCGGCAAATTTGAAGGACATATCGATCTTGTTGGTGTTAATATTAAATTTTCCCAGTGCATCTAATGTAGCAAACATTGCCGGCGAACTGTGGAACTTAGAAGGCTCGGTGTTTTCGTAGGTCATCAAAACAAGGATTTTTGATAATAAATCCTTCTGGCTGGAAAAATAGGATGCGAGAGATTCTTCCATGTAGCCAATCTCTCGCATCCTGATTTTATTTGTTACCTTTTTTTGAACTTGATGAGCAAAGAAAAGAAACGATAAAATGAGCGCTATAAACCCTATTACAATGGGAAGAATGAGCTTTTGATATAGCCTTTCCATGTAAGGGTTTATTCTTCGTCTTTAACAAATCCCAGCTTTTTCTGCTCTATTCCATGTAGCTTTATCTCTCCGAATCTTGACTCGTACTTTTTAATATTATCCTCAAGGGCCTTGAGCAGGAGTTTGGCATGCTGAGGGGTCATGATGATTCTTGATACGATCTTGGCCTTCGGAAGGCCTGGCATCATCCTTGCAAAATCAAGGATGATCTCTGAAGGACTATGTGTAATCATAACAAGATTAGAATACACCCCCTGGCCCATGTTTTCATCAAGATCCAGCTGTATCTGCTGTTGTTGCTGCATTTTTCTTACCTCCTTTTTTGACTTTTTAAAACTTACTAACTTCATCTAACTCCACCATAAGTTCTGGCGGAATCTCGATTAGAGCCGCTTTTAGATTGTCCATCAGTTGCTCTACTGTGTTGGCGCCAATGATAGGACTCGTTATAAAAGGTTTATGGAGAAGCCATGCAAGTGAGACCTGAGCAGGAGTTGCATCCAGCTTTTCTGCTATCTCTATTACCTTATCAAGGATTGCAAACCCGCGATCGTTGAAATACCTCTCCTGGACACTACTCGCTCTTGCAGACACCGGAAGGGGCTGCCCTTTTCTGTATTTACCAGTCAAAAATCCTGCAGCAAGTGGGGAATATGGTATCACGCCAAGGTGATACTTGTTTACCTGCGGCAGAACATTCTTCTCAAATTCTTCCCTGTCAACAATGTTGTATTTCGGCTGTACTGTCACAAATCTCTCAAAATTGTGTAGCTGGCTTATTAGCATAGCCTGTTCTATGAGCCAGCCAGGATAGTTAGACACCCCGATGTACAGCACTTTGCCTTCAGATATGAGGTCATCAAGAGTTCTCAAAGTCTCTTCAAGTGGGGTCGAATAGTCAGGCCAGTGCATCTGGTAGAGGTCAATGACATCGGTTTTCAACCTTCTCAGACTATCCTCCACAGCTCTCCGAATATGGTAACGTGAGAGTCCTTCTCCGTTGGGGCCATCCCACATCCTGCCTCTCACCTTTGTGGCAAGCACAATCTCCCGTCTGTTGCCACGGTCCCTCATCCACTCTCCGATGATCTCCTCTGCCACTCCACCCGGGTTTCCTTCAACCCACCTTGAGTAAACATCTGCCGTGTCAATAAAGTTTCCACCAGCTTCGTAAAACGCATCAAGAACTTTAAAGGCCTGCTCTTTATCAGCAGTCCATCCAAATTGCATGGTCCCAAGACAGATGGGCGAAACCTTAACACCAGTTGGCCCAAGGTTTCTCACCTTATCTCTTATATCCATAGTCATCCTCCAATTTGTCTATGATCTTTTTATAGTCTTTGCCAATAATTATAGTAACATCCTCTGTAGAGTCAGGGTCTTTGCTAAAATGGATTCTGGACACCCCCAGTATCCTGGCTATGTCTCTCGCGTTCTGCATGTTCGTATCGACTCTATCAACTACGTAGGTAAAACCGATTGTATCAATAGCTTTTCCGGCAAAGGCTATATCAAAATTCAACTTTCTCAAAAATCCTGTTATATATTGTAATACTGAATCACCGTTTTCTCCAGTTGCATCAAGAATCTCAATTCTCATATCTGGGAAAACACTTTGTGATAATTTTACGACCTTTCGCGATTTCACACCATTGTAAGAAGAATATGTTATCGTCATTGTGAAGAAGGCGAGAATAAGTATTATAGTTATCGCAAACAGCTTTTTCATACTTTTCTGAGTTTGTTTGAATCGGAGCGAATCTTTTTCAAACCACTCTGGAACCTGACTTCAACTTTACCATCCGAAACTTTAATTACCTGGCCAAATCCGAAAAAGTTGTGGTAAACATTGTCTCCCACCTTAAATCTTTGGGGTTCATATTTTGGTCCCTCAGAAATGGGTCTATCCGATTCAATAACGTCTTCCGGTATTTCCGTAACAAACCTGGAAACCTGGAGAGTATTCTTTGGTCTTATGGATCGCCTGGTAGCAAAGGACAGAATAACTTTCTCCTTCGCACGGGTTAAAGCGACATGGAATAGACGCCTTTCCTCTTCCAGCTCAAACTCGTCCCCGAAACTTGAAATATGCGGAAAAACCGTTTCCTCAAGTCCGGTGATTATCACAATGGGAAACTCAAGTCCCTTGGCATTGTGCACCGTCATTAAAGTGACCACATTTTCCCTATCATTCCATTCATCTACATCAGTCAGCAGAGAGACGGAGGTAATGTAATTTTCAACTGTGGGATCAACTACTTCTTCACTAAACCGTCTTATAGAGCCAAGCAGTTCATCGATATTCTCAAATTTAGATTCGGTTTCAATAGAATTCTGGCCGTATGTGTGAATAATGTACTCTCTGTAGTCAACAAGCTGAATAAGCTTTTTAGCCACCTCGTAGGCAGTATGTTCCTTTGCATATTCTCTTAGGAAGGTAATTGTGTCGTAAAATTCTTTCATCCTCAATTTTGTGTTCGCCCGGATGCCTCCAAAATTTTCCGCAAACTGCAGTGTCTCAAACAGGGAAAGATTGTTCCTCTCTGCAAAATCTCGTAAGAACTCGACTGTTTTCTTTCCAATACCACGCGCAGGAACATTCAAAATTCTGAGCAGGGAAACTTCATCCTGAGGATTTACAAGGATTTTTAAATAGGCGAGAATATCCTTTATCTCTTTCCTCTCGTAGAATTTGATGCCTCCCACGATAGTGTAAGGGATATTGTAGTTTCTCAAAACCTGCTCAAACGCTCTCGACTGGGCATTGGTCCGATAAAGTATTACAAAGTCTTTGTATGGTCTTCCTGATCCGTAAATCAGGTTCACAATTTTTTCGGCTTCATCCATTTCGTCGCGGGCCGAAATGAGTTTGATTTTCTCGCCCACAGGATTTTCTGTCCAGAGAGTCTTACCCCTTCTGTAGCGATTTCTTGAAATGACTTCTGTGGCTGCCTTAAGTATAGTTTTGGTAGACCTGTAGTTTTGCTCGAGCCTTATGATTCTGGCTTCCGAAAAATCCTTTTCAAAGTCCAGAATATTCCGTATATCCGCCCCACGGAAGCCGTAAATCGACTGGTCCTCATCACCTACTGCAAAAATGTTTCTGTGCTTTGACGAAAGGTGGAGAAGCAACCTGTATTGGGTTCTATTGGTGTCCTGATACTCATCCACATGGACGTAGTGAAACTTATCAGCATAGTATTCTTTAATCTCTGGGAATTCTTCAAAAAGCTTGATCGTCAGGAGCAGAAGGTCATCAAAGTCGAGTGCGTTATTAAGCTTCATAAGTTCCTGATACTTTTTGAAAATCCTGATCTCCTCCTCGTCTTCCGGGATATAGGCACCGTTTTTATATGAAGAAATTCTGGATACGAGCTTCTGGGGCTTAAACCGCGTGTTTTCTCCCACAATGGTTTTAACCAGGTTTCTCTGGTCAGTTCTGTCATAGATGGTAAAGTTTGAGCTGTATCCAAGGGATTTTGCGTGTCTTCTCAATATCCTTGCGCACATGGAATGGAAGGTCCCGATCCACATGTCAGAGA
>WFZT01000169.1 GCA_015489415.1 Caldifarciminota bacterium
AGAAGAATTCTTTCCGGGGTTTTGTTAGTTCCTCAGCATTTTCAAGCAAAGCTGGTCTTGTAGCGGTCATCAAAATAAATCTTGTGCCCCACTTCTCCCGTAAGAACTTGAGCGTCTTTTCAGTAACTTCCCAGTACTTTACAGGAATATTTTGCACCTCATCGAGTATGACAATACTGCCTGCCAATCTGTGTAGACGTCGCATTTCAGAACGTCTATTGGTGAAAAGTGTCTCAAAAAATCTAACAAAGGTGGTAACTATTATCTCTCCATCCCATGTTTCTACTCTGGTGTATGCTTTTTCGTACTGCTTTAAAAGTTCATCCGCCTGGTGTTCTTTTAAAATCTCTCCCTCTTCAAGGGATTTCCACACGTCTTCAACCCCAACCTGGCGGGAATCACTGTTCACACCTGCTCTATGATGGTGTTTTAAGAGGATACTTTCTGTAATCCCTGAAAACTTCAGGACATCTCCGATAACCTTGAAGTTCTGGTCAATGATACTGGTAAATGGCAGCACGTAGATGATTCTTGGAGGTCTTCCTGACTCCTTTTTAAGCATGTTCCTCAATCGCACTGCCGCCGAAAAACCAGCGAAAGTTTTCCCTATCCCTGTAGGAGCTGTAAGAGACAGAAACTCAGCCTCAGGGCCGAATCTCTTTATATTTTGTATAACAGTTTTATAGAACTCCTGCCTCAAATAGGTGATTGCTGAAGTTTTGGGTAGCGTCTCAATGTACCTGTCTACAATATCATCCGGGATTTCCTCTGCTTCCTCATTGGCTTCAAGGCCGATCACAGCCCTGATATCCGCATCCACCAGCATGCCGAGGAGGAGGTTTGTGGTGAAGTAAAGCTGTATATCACTTTTCAATTCATAATTGACTGCCCAGGAAAACTTCAGTCTAAAATCTTCAAAACCCGGTAGCAATTCACCCTCAAGCGAGAGACCAAGGCTTGATACAAGGTCTTTAAACTGCTTTAGATTGATAGACTTTACCTGCTCCTCGAGGTATTTCCATTCATGTTTTGGGGATATGAGATTTCCGGGGCTTGATAGATTTGAGTGATGAGCCCTAATTGACATAAATAGGGGCAGTTTCAAATTCAAAGGCAAGTGTTTTCCAAAGTGCCATACAGACAAAACTGCCGAAAGCAGGGCATGGGACGAAAGGGAAGGATTAACACTCTTTCCTTTTAAATGATCCTGGAAGTATTTCGTGGACTTTCCAAGGTCATGTGACAGGGCAGCAAGCCGGGCGGTCTCGCAAAAGTCCCCATCCGCATAGAGTTCTGCGCAAAACCGCCCGACGTTTTCCCCCACCTTTACCAGATGGTCTTTCAATCGAATTCCAGGATGAGAGTAAAGTTCCTCCATTACCCGATAAACGAAAAAGCGCTATCCTCTGTTCCAGGATAAATCATGGCTCCATCCACGTTAGCAAGAATCGGCTTTGCATAAGGATTAAACAAAATCTCCCCGCTTTCAATCCTCACCCTTTCCGAGTTTATAAAAAGTGGAATCCTCTCCTTTACAATCCCTGTGTCATCTTGAAGTTTAAATTCTTTAAGGTCACTGACCAAAACGGCAGAAACAAGATGGCTAAGTCCATTAGCGGGCTCCACGTCTTCGTCCCACTGAAACTCAAAATTCGCTATACATTCTGAGATACCAAGATAAGGGGTATAAACACTTCTATGCTCCTTCAACCTGCTCGATAGGTCATCGGAAAGTGCATCATCTTTATGATGAAAGAAGATCTCGTATGCAGGGTCCTTTATAAACTCCATTCTTATCTGTGTGTGGAGTCTTGGGTTCCCGTGACCATCACTTTTAACAACTGGACGAAATTTTTTGAAATCAATCTGCACCCAGCTGCCGTCTTTTGTATCCATGTAGTTCACACCAAGACGAATCTTTTTTACCGGGTTTAAAAGTCTTACACCTATTTTTGCATTCTCCGGTGAGAGAATCTGTGGGTACTCTTCTCGGCCAAGTCCCAGAATAGCGGCGATGATTCCCCTCAAGGCACTCGGGGGTGGTATCGAGTGAGTAAGAGGAGAGCTCGTCGTGTAATGCCGCCTGAAATGGGCAAAATCCCCCCAGAGTTTAAAAGAAATCACTCTCATGATAGATTTAGCATTTTGACTCTATCTTCACCTAAAATGGCCCTTAAATCTGCAACCACATCAGGCTCAGTAGAAAGGCGCTCATGGATTGCCAGCTCCACATGGTCAATCTTATCCTTGTGAGCGGAAATAGCTTTTAAGAGTTCTTCAACGTTGAGTTTTCCTTCGCTTATATCCCTCACCTGCTCTTCCCTTTTTCCATCCGCGGGGAACCATTTAACAAGTTTATCAAGCTCCCCAATGTAAAAGTCCGTACCCTCTTTGTAGACTATTCTAAGAAGCATTCTCGGCATCTGGCCAAACTTGCTCCGTGTGATCAAATCCTTCGTACCATTCCACATGGCTTCTACCATGAGGTCAAGGTCTTCATCTCTCAGGTGAGTTGTACTCGCTGCATTTTCGTTGGCAACACCGTAAAAGGCAATAAAAGCGTAAGGGACAATCCATTCCTCACGGAAAGTTCCCTGCTTTTTACCCTCTTTAGATGGCATGACCGTGGTTCCCTTTATAAGAACCGGTCCGTCAACTCTGTGCAATGTGCGTCCAAACTTAAACTGTACAGGTCCTGTCCACGTAATAGTCTTGCCCTTTATCGCAGTAGTGGCTCCAAAAAGTCTCATATCTATGCATTTTTCAAGTATGAGCTCAGGGTCATCCTTAAAATCTGCAGAACGGTCTTCCTTGGTTCTCAGATTACCTTCCTCATCCTTCATCTCTCTGATGAATACATCGAGTCCCTTCACCGTATGGAGATAATCGCGAATAGTTCTTTTCAACCTCACATCTGTCACAATAACCTGTCCGGTCTCTTCATCCACTCGTGGTTTGTTTTCATCGAGTGGGTCCCCGTTTGGATTTGCGTCCTTTACATCGTAAAGGAACAGAAACTCTGATCTGTTTTTGAGATAGCTCATACCATACCTCCTTTAATTGCTTAAAATCTCTTCACTTTCCTGGGCCCTTGAGAATATCGGATGAGAATACAGGGCCATCCCAACAGCTATATAAAATCCAATCTCTTCCGGGGAAAGTGGCCATTTATCACCGGCCTCAATGAAGCTCAGGCTTACGCCTTCTCGAAGCTTCGGCCACTTGTGACCGATTCCATACTCATTCATTTTGTTTTGAAGTGAAACATAGAGCTTTTTCACATCACCCTGATCGAGCCTCAGGTTTTTCAGGACCTTGATAAATGGAGTCGAACCGCGCTGGTCGTACTGATACCTCAGGAACTTCTGCACCAGTGCTCCCAGAAGCACCAGACCTCTTTTTGCTGGATGATTGAAGAAATCTCCATGACTATCGAAGAATTCCTTATATGGTAAATTCTCCATTTCAATACCTCCTGTTCTCCTTTTTAAAACACCCCAGTTAAGTAAAAATTCCAGTGATAACAGGGTTTCCAGAACTGTCCACCATGGAATTTCCCCCTGATCACCGGTCTCGAGTGTATCTTTACTAATTCGTGACATGGCTTTTGAAATTAAATATCTCTCATCAATAAAAGAGCGCCTGAAAACCTTGTCAACGAGCATATAAAAATCTTCATCCGAAAATCCGGGTTTTTGAGGAGTTTCTTTGAGATTCCTCGATGTAAAGAAATTAAACGTCAGCTTTTTCTTCAAATGTACGGCATCGAAAATCGAGTCATTGAAGTTATTTTCGGTCTCTGCCTTTACTGAAACATACTGCCTTAGAATAGACGGAAGAACTTCCTCTATGTGCAAAAGAATTCGAAATGCCTGGTTATTTCTTTCAGTGAAGACAAAGTGGTAGGAGTAAGCGTCCTCCTGTTTGGATGCTTCATAGAGCAAAAAGTCCTCGAAATCTTCGTATTCCTCCTTGTAAGTCTTACCTGAAGTTTTTTGATGGAATATCCTAAATCTGTCAATCACGTTTCTCAAATTAGTCGTAGAAACAGGTAGTAACCAGAAATCTTTTCCATAAAAATTCCAAGTAAGAAAGTCATCCACTGCCCTTTTCCCTCGCTCGAGGTCAAAAATACAATCTTCGCAGAGTGCATACTGTTTCCACGCCACTCTCGGATCAATCTGAGGTGCGTATCCGTATTTATCAACTGTATAGAATTTCATTAAAATGCCTACCCCACCATAAACTGTGGTCTCTTTTCCACATCCGTGGCAAATCCCGTGCTTTTTCCAGATCGTCTTTCCCCCATAACTGCCGAGACGCTCAAGAAAACTCTCCACAAAACTCTCTCTCAATCTTTTATTCTCAGCGGGCCATTCACCATCTATTTTGAGAACCACGAGGACCGGGACATTTTTTCCAAGAGTACCACCTGATTTCAGCTCATCGAGCTTTTGTTCAATTGCTTCGGCAATTTTCTCAATATCAGCGTTATAACCAAGCAATTCGAGAATCTTCAGTCTCTGTCTGAGTGCTGATGGTTTCCCGGGAAGTTTAAAGCTCAAAGAAGGCGCAGGCCCCTGGGAGGCCGGAGGATTCCTGAAGAAATACTTTGAATAAACTTCATTCTCCGAATACCCGCTAAGCCAAATTCCTTCACCCCTTAGACCTTCTTCATAGCTTCTCAAATCTACGACAAGAACCTGGGGTTCTTTTTTGACCTTCTTTGATGGATACGGAACTTCTACAATGGGTAGGGGATAAAGGTCCTTTACACTCCTGCCTATCTCAATCAATGCATTGATCATGGGTTCCTCCCTCCAGGATATAGAGAAGTGTTTCTATCAATATTTTTACCTCCTGCTCTTTGAAAGTAATTCTAATGGATGTGAGTTTGGATTGCAAACACTTTTATTGGTTCACATAAAATCGAAATAAATTTTGGCGTATTGCTGGGATAAAATCCGGCAGTTTAATTGAGTCTATTCGAAAAAATCATTGATTTTATAAGATGAATACCCCCTCCCATCCTCCCCCACGCACTGTGCGTGGGGGAGGATGGGAGGGCTGACGTCACCCACGAATTTCTGGATAATAACACCTTATTCCTTGCTATGGCTTCAAAAAGGTGTACTACGCTCAATATTTGAACATTCCCTTTATGCGGTATAAACGAATATATTCTTCCGATAAAATTGTTGATTTAATGCGCAAAATTGAAATTCTCGCCCAGATTGCATTGTATAAATATACATGGCAAGCAAAAACATGGGTGATGTCAGGATGGGAGGGGGGCGAGCAGTTCCAATTTAACTTGGGCGAAAACCTTCGCTATGCTCGAAGCATTCCTTTTACATTCTGGACGAGATAGACAGGCAAAAATACAAACTCTGTGTTTTCTCGCTTCTGGACCGATAAGTTTCCTCTATGAAGCAGAAAAGCTAAGTCAGGATTGTATTTTTTAGCAAAACTAATGAGAGATTTTCCCGGGGATTTAGCAACAGAGGATTTTACCTCTATGGGGATCAATTTTCCCTGTTCCTCTATCACAAAATCCACCTCTGCCCCACCCTTGGATTTCCAGAATTTAATTTCAAAACCACTTTTAATAAGTTCTGCCCCGACAAAATTCTCAAGCAGAGCTCCTGCGTCAACACGAACGGAGATTTCTCTAAAATCACGGATAGTTGCGTTTCTTAGACCATTGTCGAGAAAGTAAATCTTGGGATTTTTGACAATCTCTGTACGCCTATTCGCAAAGTATGGTCTAATGAGCCTGATTATATAAGCTTCTTCAAGAATCGAAAGGTAACCTTTCACATCTTTTAAAGACACTCCTGCAAGACCGGAAAGTTCTGTATAGTTAATGAGACTCCCCACTTGAAGCGCTAGTGCTTTCAGTAATCTATTAAACGGATATTCCTTTGAAATTCTAAAGAATCCTCTAACGTCTTTCGAGATAAAAGTAATCAGGAGATTTTTCAGGACTTCCTCTTTTTCTGCTGAATTTTTTGAGATAACTGACCGTGGGTATCCGCCAAAAATCAGAAATTCATCGAGCAGCTTCAAAAGATTGTTGTGAATGGTAGAGGGTATCGGGTCCAATTTAGTCGCTTTTTCTACCGCAATTTCAAATTCTTCACTGCTACGGTAGTAAAAGAATTCTTCTATTGAAAACGGGAAAAGCTCAAGGATGAAAATTCTCCCAACAAGGTACGAAGGGAGCTTCACAGTAAGCTCAAGGGATGATGAGCCTGATATTATGAACTTTTTGCCGTAGGTATCGTATAAAAATTTAAGGTTTTTCCCTCCGTTGTGAGAATACTGGAATTCGTCTAAAAACACAAAATCGTTGTTTTCAACATATAAGCGAGCAAAGGTCCTAATATCTTCATCAAACAGGCCCACGATTTCAGGGTCCTCAAAGTTGAGGAACACTTTACTCTTTTCGATGGTATCGTAGACGTGTCTCATCAGAGTTGTTTTTCCTACCTGTCTTGCGCCAAAAATGGCGATAATTTCTGGCATATCCAGCATCTCGATTATTTTCTTTTCCAGTTTTCTCTTGACGTACATAATAACCTTTATATTTTAACAAACCTCGGAAAAATAGCAAGGTTATTTTAATA
>WFZT01000170.1 GCA_015489415.1 Caldifarciminota bacterium
GTTTACTTTAATTTGTAAGCCTAAAATTAACCGGAGGGCCGTATGGATCAAAAACAACTGGAACACTTCAAGGAGCTTCTCCTTAAAGAGAAGCAGAGGATCATGAAGAAACTGTTAAAAATAAAAGAAGTCGAGGAGCAGATTGGAAACAACTGGGACGAGCCCAAGGACCTCGAAGACTGGGCCGATATTACCTTAACTGAGGATGTCCAGGCAATAATTGCGACAAGGGATGCATCCGTACTTAACGAAATTGATATTGCCCTTGGAAAAATTGAAAAGGGCACTTATGGCATCTGTGAGAGATGTGGAAAGCCCATTGAACCTGAGAGGCTCGAGCTCATTCCCTGGACAAAATTCTGCTCAAAATGTGCACACGAAATTGAAGGAGGTGCTTGAAATGAAAAAAATGCTTTCATTGCTCGTGACATTATTAATGGTCTCAACCCTGGGAGCAACGAGAAGACATATTCCAAAGGCACCGGATTTTACACTTCCGGGGGTCAATGGCGATACAGTTCACCTATACGACTACAAAGGAAAGGTTGTAATCCTTGATTTCTGGGCAACATGGTGTCCTCCCTGTAAGGCAGAAATTCCGGGATTTGTCAAACTAATGAAGGAACTCAAAGGTAAACCCTTCACCGTCATAGGGGTTGCCCTCGATGACCCCAAGAGAGTAGACGCCTTTTACAAAAAATATAAGATGAATTATCCTGTGGCCTATGGTGATCGCCAGATTGCAAGGCTTTACGGCGGAATTAGAGGAATACCCACAACATTCATTCTCGACAAGGATATGAGAATTGTGAGAAAATTCGTGGGCTACAGGAGTAAGGAGATTTTCCTTCAGACAGTTGAACAACTTCTGAATGAGTAAAAAAATTGCCCTTTTAGGTGCGACAGGCTCGATTGGCACATCCACACTTGATGTCTTGAGAAATCTTGGATTTGAGCTTGTCGCATTTTCTTTTCATTCTAATGTAAACCGGGCAAAGGAGATTGTTAAAGAGTTTCATCCCCGATTCGCGGTCTGCACATCCAACAAAAAATCAGATATCGGCGTTCCCATACTTTATGGAAGGGACGGGCTTGAATTTGTCGCATCCCTTGAAGATGTGGATATTGTACTTGTTTCTACTGCCGGAACTATCGGTGTCTTTCCAACACTTGCCGCACTGAAAAGTGGAAAAAGAGTTGCCCTTGCAAACAAGGAAACTCTCGTTTCATTCGGCCCCATTGTCAAAAAAACACTTGAAAAATCCCAAGGAGAAATAATTCCTGTTGACTCGGAGCATTCCGCCATCTTTCAGCTTCTTGATGGACGAAAGGACGAGGTTGAGAACATCTATCTCACCGCGTCTGGAGGTCCTTTCCGGCAAACCCCAAAGGATGAGTTGAAGAATGTAAAGCCCCGGGATGCACTGAAGCATCCTACATGGAGTATGGGACGTAAAATCACCATAGACAGCGCAACCATGATAAATAAAGGGCTTGAAATCATTGAAGCCTATTATCTCTTCGACATGCCACCGGAACGTATAAAAGTAATTGTTCATCCACAATCCATTATCCACGGTATGGTCGAGCTTAGAGATGGGGCCTGGCTTGCACACCTGTCCTTCCCTGATATGCGGATTCCCATTCAGTATGCTCTCACCTATCCTGAAAGACTTCCTTCACCGGTGAGAACGTTCAACCCGTTCGAGGTATCTGAGCTTACATTCGAAAAACCGGATATGGAGAAGTTTCCAGGGCTGAAGCTTGCCTATGAGGTACTTAAAGAAGGTCGAGAACTTCCTACCATTTTCAACGCTGCCAACGAAGAGGCTGTGTATCTATTTTTAGATGAGAAGGTTGGGTTTACAGATATCCCGGAAATAATTCACAGGGTAATTGAACTGAATCCCGGATTTGACCACAATTCCCTCGAAGGCCTCCTCGAAGCTGACCGATGGGCAAGGGGAAAGGTAAAAGAGGTGGCCAGAAAGTTGAATAAATAAACCTCTGCGAGAATCTTTAAAGTACCTTGTCAATATCTGGCTTGAAACACAGATCGCGCTCAAGTTTTGAGGGAAGTTTTTTAACACATATGGAAATCTCTGCAGTCTTATTCCAGAGTGAATCTTACGACAACCACTTATAATCCTTCTTTTTCAAAAAATCATTAGATCTCAATGAGGAAAGCCCTCACCCCCTGCTCTCTCCCGCTTCACGGGAGAGGGAGATTGACAGGTTTTCGATAAAAATTTCAGATGTACCGCTATGCCCCCATGCATAAATTTGACTGCGGTGGGAAGGTAAGGAGAGAGGTCACATCTGCAATTTTAGAACAGACCTTCCTCACTGTACTTTCTGAAATTTCCGCCAATTTAAAATTGCTCAATCCACCTTCCTGAGCAGGGCAGCTATGTCTGCGGCCTTCGAAATGATATATTCTTTTCCCCTCTCAAACTCACTCCAAAGTGGGATATAATCAACCTTCGCCTTTATTGTCAAATCAATGGCATACACACCTCGCCTTTTGACGGCCATGTGTTCCAGCCCCGGATATGTTTTGCCCTTGTGGGTTGCAAAACCAACCGTATAACCCGCTTCCAGCGCTGATTCAATCACCCGCTCGTCGTACCTCCCATAAGGATAGGCAATAGCAAAAACCTCATCTCCGATAATATCCTCAAGGATCTGGCGGGAA
>WFZT01000171.1 GCA_015489415.1 Caldifarciminota bacterium
AAAATTCCTCTCCCCCACAAGCTCCGCTTGTGGGGGAGAGGTAGGGAGGGGGCATTCCGCTTGAAAACTCTAAAAAGTCAATATGTTGTCCATCACATCTATCCTCTCCCTGCAAAGTATTTATACGCGCAGTATTTTGCATTTGGAAATATTCGAACAACTCCTCAACTCATTTACCTCAATCGACGTAATCTGTATAATTATGCACTCTTTTAAATTTCCTGTTGCCTTTCGGAGGAATTCCATGGAAAAGTTTAAACTGGTCATCCCTAAAGGGAGAATACACAAAAATGTTGTAAGACTGCTTGAAGACATCGGAATACGCGTTGAGGCCGATGAGCGCACATACAGACCCATCGTCAGCGCACCGGAGATGTACGTTAAAATCATGAAACCCCAAAATATCCCAAAGCTCGTTGAAATAGGGGCTCACGATGCGGGTTTTACTGGCTATGACTGGATTCTTGAAACAGGGGCTGATGTAGTGGAGCTCCTTGATACTGAATTTGACCCTGTGAAGATTGTCGCAGCAATCCCCGTTACATCTGACTGGGAAACCCTCAAAAAGAAGAAACTCATTGCTGCCTCAGAGTACGAGAATATCACAAAAAAGTTCCTCGAAGAAGAAAGTGTTGACTACATTTTTATACGCACCTTTGGAGCCACTGAGGTCTTTCCACCAGAGGACGCAGACCTCATTGTGGATAATTCTGCGACGGGAAGAACACTCGAAATGAATAGACTAAAAGTCATTAAAGAACTCTTTCACTCCTCCACACGCTTCATTGCCAATAAAAAGGCCCTTGAAGACCCATGGAAGAGAGAAAAAATCGAGGAACTGCTCATGCTTTTCCGGGCAGTCTTGAATGCCCGCGAGAGGGTTATGCTCGAGATGAATGTGCCAGCAGATAAATTTGAGGAAATAGTTAAAATTCTTCCGTGTATGAGGGCTCCCACAGTGGCACCACTTTACGGAGATCAGGGGTATGCCATTAAAATTGCAGTCAAAAAGGACGAAGTGAGAACACTGATTCCGCTTCTTAAAAAGATGGGAGCAACCGACATCCTTGAGTACGAACTCAGGAAGGTGATTGTATGAGAGAACATCTAAAAAAATTAGAACCTTACAGGTTGCCTGATTATCCGAGGAAAGACAAAATAAGACTTGATCTCAATGAAAACCCTTTTGGTCCCGCACCTGAGGTTGTGAATGCCATTAGAAACATATCAGCTGAAGACCTGAGTGTGTACCCGGAGTACGATAAGCTTGAGAGGAAAATTGCACAGTATGTAGGAGTTAATCCTGCCCATGTTGTGATAACCAATGGTGCTGACGATGCCATTAAATGTGTTTTTGAGGGGAATGTATCTCCCGGAGACCGTGTTCTGATGCCCTATCCAACTTACTCCATGTATGAAGTTTACTCTGACCTCTACCAGGCAGTTAAAATTTACGCTCACTATAAAAACGATTTCAAATTCCCCCTCGATGAATTTTTATACAAAATTGATTCAGCGGACCTGGTAGTTGTGGTTAATCCTGCCAACCCAACAGGTGGCTGGATTGACCGCGATGTATTTTTGAAAATTTTGAAAAAAGCAGAGGATAAACCGGTGGTACTTGATGAGACCTACTGGCAATTTGCCGGTGAGACCTTTGCTAAATTGGTTGAAGACTATGAAAATTTATTCGTTATCCACTCATTTTCCAAGCTTTTTGCCCTTGCAGGTGTGAGACTCGGGTATGTTATTACCCAGCAGCGTGAGCTTATTGAGAAAGTGATCGAGCCTTTCCGCGTAAGCTCACTTTCCGTGATTGCAGGACTCGCTTCCCTTGAGAATCTGGACTATTATGATGAGGTTCTTGCCAAACTTAAGAAAAATCGCTCTACGCTTGTTGAGGAGTTCCAGAAACGTAGTTTTGAAGCCTATGACACAGAGACGAACTTCATTCTTGTTAAAGCTGGTAACCGTGCAGGATTTATAAAGAAACATCTTTTTGAGAGGGGGATACTCATCAAACATTACTCATCCCCGGGAATTTTAGAAAACTTCTTGAGAATCAGCGTTGGGAGGGAAGAAGACATAGACGCACTTTTCAGTGCTTTTCGGGATATCCTGCCTTCGCAGGTGGTTATCTTTGATATGGACGGGGTACTTGTGGATGTTAGAGAATCTTACAGAAAAGCCATAAAGGAGACTGCAGAATACTTTACCGGAGATGAGGTTTCATATGAGGAGATTCAGGAGTTTAAGAACCGTGGTGGATTGAACAACGATTGGAACCTTACCCATGAAATCATCAAATCGCGTGGGGTGAATATTTCTCGTGATGAGGTTATCGGAAAATTTCAGGAACTCTTCCTGGGTGAAAATTTCAGTGGCTACATAAACCGTGAGAAATGGGTTCTGGATATGGATGTCCTCCAGTGGCTTATCGAAAATTACAGGCTCGCAGTTTTTACATCGAGACCAAGAGAGGAAGCTTTTTACACTTTGAAGAAGTATGGGGCAGATGGGTTTTTTGATATCGTTGTCTCGCTTGATGATGTGAAAGAGACCAAGCCCTCACCTGAGGGAATCCACGTGATCCTCGAGAAGCTTGGAATTTCTCCTGAGAATGCTTATTTTCTTGGAGATACAGTCGATGATATGGAGGCAGCGAGACGAGCAGGTGTCACGGGAATTGGTGTTGCCCCACCGGGAGGTGATGTATCCCGGTATGAGAGGCTGTTTAAAGAACATGGGGCAAAATATGTCATTGGCAGTGTGAATGAGATTAAGGGAATTTTACTTAAGCTCTCACATAGTGAGTGATGGAGGTGTTTGAAATACGTTACCCCTTTCCCAGCCTCCCCCACGCACATTGTGCGTGGGGGAGGAGAAATGTGGGGGGATTCATTTTAACCGGAAAGGTGATAAAAATGAGGGAAGCTGAGATAAAAAGGGAAACCTTTGAGACCAAAATTGAGATAAAGCTCAAAATTGATGGAAAGGGGAGTTGTGAGATAAACACGGGTGTTGGTTTTTTTGATCACATGCTCAAGAGCTTTTGCAAGCACGGGTATTTTGACATTGATCTTGTGGCAAGAGGTGACCTTGAAGTTGATGCCCACCATACAGTTGAGGACACGGGAATTGCTCTGGGAGACGCATTTAGGAAGGCACTCGACGACTTCAAAGGGATTAACCGCGCAGGTTCCTTTGCCTTTCCCATGGATGAGGCTTTGACGCTCGTTGCCATTGATATTTCTGGCAGGCCTTATGTGGGGTTCGACTATGAGTTTAAGAGGGAACGGGTGGGTGACCTTGATACAGAGCTTGTGGAGGAATTTTTCAGTGGGTTTGCGCGCGGGCTCGGTGCCACTATTCACGTGGTGGTAATGAGGGGAGAGAATACGCATCATATTATTGAATCCATTTTCAAGAGTTTTGGAAAGGCACTCAAAGAGGCCACCAGGCTCTCGGGAGCAGATGAAATTCCAAGCACAAAGGGAGTGATATGAAAATTGGTCTTATTGATTATGGAGCGGGTAATCTGCTTTCGGTTAAGAAGGCACTGACTCATCTCGGAGCTGAGGTTGAATTAATCAAGTCCCCGGAAGACTTCCGGAATGTGGTTGCTGTGGTCTTGCCGGGGGTTGGGGCATTTGGTGCCGCTATGAAGAGTCTTGAGCCTATCAAAGAATCTTTGCTTGGCTGGATTAACGATGGAAACCCATATCTTGGAATCTGTCTTGGTCTTCAGCTACTTTTCGAGTGGAGTGAGGAATCACCGGGTGAGAGTGGATTATCCGTTCTCAAGGGCAAGGTGCTCAGGTTTAATACCGACAAGGTGCCGCAAATTGGGTGGAATCGGGTTTACATAGTGAGAGAGCATCCGGTTTTTAAAGGAATTCTAAATGGTGAGTATTTTTACTTTCTTCACGGGTACTATGTGGTGCCCGAGGATAGAGAGGTTGTCATTTCAGAGACCGAGTATTCTATTCGGTATGTTTCGGGAGTGGCCAGGGGCAATTTAGTGGCAGTGCAGTTTCATCCCGAGAAGAGTGGGGGAGTGGGTCTTAAATTTCTCTCCAACTGGCTTGAGTTTGTCGCTACTCGCGATAGGGGATAATGTATTTGCTGTTTAAAAGGCTTCTTCGAAAAAAGCAGATTCCCTGTGGTGAAAAAATGTCAGTCTGGCAAATCTATTCTTTATGAATCCTATCGTAGCAACAGTGTGTTTTTGAGGATGTGTCCCCTTCATACTCATTTGGACTTGACAGTGCCCCCGGCTTTCAATAAATTATTGATGTGAGTGAACGTTCACTCACATATTTTTTGAGGTGACAACTATGGAAAAATTTACTCCAAGACAAAAAGAAATAATAAATACTGCTATCGAGCTCATTGCTGAGCAGGGCATTCAGGTTTTAACGATAAAAAATCTATCTCAAAGGATAGGAATCGCTGAGTCTGCCATTTACAGGCATTTCAAAAGCAAAACAGACATACTCTTCGGAATACTCTCCGTTTTCATTGAAAGTAAGGAAGAGATGGCCAGAACCCTCTTGCGTTCAGACCTCAATCCAGTTGAAAAACTCAGGCAAATGCTCATCGGGAGATTCGAATATTTCTCACAAAACAAAGCCATAGCAACGGTAATCTTTTCTGAAGAGCTTTTCAGGAATGATAAGAGATTATCAGAAATTATCTACGAAACAATGACTTCCGTGCAGAATACTATTATTGAAGTTATTAAAGAGGGGCAGAGTGCAGGAGAGATACGAAACGACATATCTGCCGAACACCTGGGATTTATGATCACAGGTGCTATCAGAGCCATTGTAATGCATTGGAGGTACAATGACTTCAAAACGAATCTCGTTGAAGAGGGCAAAAAATTCTGGGAATCAGTCAAAGCATTAATAACAAGGGAGGAATGTTGATCGTGGAAAGATTACTTATAAAACCCCTAAAAAGACCGTGGCTTGTGGTGGCTATTGTGCTTGTAATAACCGTGTTCTTCTTCTACAAAATGAGGACAAATTCCAGGATGGAGACCAATCTTGACAAGTACATGCCCCAGAACCACCCGGCATTTGTTTACAGTAATAAAGCTGAGAAATGGTTTGACATTAAAGACGGGATAATCATAGCAATTGAGAACGATAATGGAGTTTTTAACCCTACCACGCTTGCGAAGGTGAAAAAGCTCACAAAGGAACTACAGAGGATGAAAGAGATAAATAAGAATGATGTGACCTCTCTCTATACGGCTGACAATATTGTTAGTACGGAAGATGGACTTGATGTCAGGAGATTTTATAAGCGTGTCCCAAAGGATTCAGCCGCTCTCGCAGCTTTGAGGCAGAAGGTCATTACAAATGACATGGTATTTGGAAAGCTCGTATCAAAGGATGAAAAAGTAGCCATCGTTGTTGCGAGAATTAAGAGTGATGTTTTCACTCAGAAATTCTACCACCAGCTTTTGAAGCTTGCACACAAGTACGAAGGGCCTGAAAAGATTTATGTCGCAGGAAGGCCAATTGTTGAGGGAACTCTTGCCTATCTCGGACCGAGGGATATGAGGAGGATGGTCCCAATAGTGATTGTTGTTATAATTGCCGTTCTTTTCCTTCTTCTAAGAAGCTGGAAGAGTACATTGATGACAATAACGGTCGTTCTTCTTAGTAGTATCTGGACCTTCGGATTGATGGCCACGTTGAATATCCCGATTTATTCGGTGAGTACGATGATCCCTGTCATGTTAATAGCAATAGGTATAGCCTACGGTGTGCACCTATACAGCCACCTGTTCCACTACATGGAGGAGCATCCCGGTGTGTCTAAATTAGATGCGACTAAAAATATGCTGCAGGAGATGTGGAAACCTGTGATGATGGCTGCTGTGACCACGATGGTCGGATTTATTTCGCTCCTCACGTCTCAGGTGTATCCTGTCAAATATTTTGGAATCTTTTCCGCTTTTGGAGTTGGTGTCGCATTCATACTTTCAGTGCTTTTGATACCCGCTGGAAATATGATTCTCGGCCTGCCAAGGAGTAAAAAAATACTGGAAGAAGAGGATGCTGAAACTGCTGTTAAGAAGAACCGCTTTGCCTATAGATTTGCCGATTATCTTATATCTCACAGAAAACTCGTTTACATTGTAACGCTGATTGTTGTGGGGCTTTCTGTTTATGGAACTTCAAAAGTGTGGATTAATTCCAGCTTTCTTGATAAATTTGAGAAAAACAGCGAGATTCGGAAGACCGATAGATTTATCAATGAGCATTTCGGTGGAACAAGCACTCTGAATGTAATACTCGAGGGCAAAAAACCTGATACATTTAAAGAGCCTCAGGTATTAAAGACAGTTGCGCAGATGCAATCGGAGGTTGTCAATACGCTACCTGTTGTCGGTGACGCATTTTCACTCGTGGATTTCATAAAAAGAATGAACAAAGTGATGCATGCAGATAGTGAGAAATACAACACTATCCCGGATAATCAGGACCTGATTGCCCAGTATCTACTTCTCTATGAGATGTCAGGAGACCCCGCGAAGTTGTGGCAGGTGGTTACTGAAGATTACAAAAAATTAAACGTCACTTTCCAGCTAAAAAGCGATAATTCCAAAGCATTGAAAAGTGCAATAGCAATTATTGAAAAGTATAGACCAGAGTTTGAAAAGATGGGGATAACGCTTAATTACGCAGGCTCTGGTTACAAAGCTCTCGTATTCACGGACCTTATTTTGAAAGGGCAAATTTCAAGTCTCCTGCTCTCTCTTGTGATAGTGGTTGTTCTACTATCTATCATGTTTAAGAGCCTCAAAATTGGATTGATAGGTTCTATCCCGATAACCATTACAACAATAATTTCATTTGGAATCATGGGACTCCTCGGAATTCCACTGAGTTCCACGACAGCTCTTATTTCAAGTATAGCAATCGGTATTGGGATTGACTACGCTGTTCACTTTATAGATAGATATCGAGTCAATGCCAGGATTATCGGGAATAAATTCCTTGCAGCTCGTCAAACCATAGCTGAAGAAATAAAAAGCGTGAGGAATCCTCAAACAGAAGAAGATATAGCCGAGGCAAAGGTTCTAACATCCCATTTAACAATGCATCATTCTGGAAAAGCTATTCTTTACAATGCTATCGTGGTTATAGCCGGGTTTATGGTGCTCCTGTTCTCTGTTTTCCCACCCAACCGTGCTCTTGGACTACTCGTTTCATTAAATATGTTCACCAGTTTTGTCGGTACACTGACGATTATGTTCATAATCCTTTATGTGTCCAATACTTACTTTGATAAAAAGAATTTTAGTTAGCCCATTTTCTATCCTCCGGGAGGATGGGAGTTCACGTCCTCCCGGTTCTATTAGAAAAAACAACTATTTAGGAGGTGTACAATGAAGTACCAAAAAATACTAACGCTTCTGCTTGCATTTGGATTTGCTACGAATGCCTATGCACAGCAGAAACTTACGGGTCTTCAGGTTATGGAAAAAGTTTATAACAGACCCACAGGCAAGGATATGGAAGCCACACTTGTAATGACATTGATTAACGCTAATGGTGATAAGCGCGTCCGTGTCATCAAACAGTACATACGGGATTTTGGCAAAGTGGAGAAGAAAATTATGTTTTTCGTAAGCCCACCAGATGTTAGAAATACATCATTTATGAACTGGAGCTATGACGATCCAAACAAAGAAGATGACCAGTGGATTTACCTCCCTGCCCTTAAGAGGATAAAAAGAATTTCCAGTGATAGTAAAGGTGATTACTTCATGGGATCAGACTTTACCTACGATGACCTTGGTGACCGCAAACCAACCCAGGATAACCATAAAATTCTGAGAGAAGAAAAATATAGGGGTGAAGATTGTTACGTGATTGAGAGTGTCCCCAAAGACCCTGATTACATGTATTCAAAGACTATTACATGGGTTATTAAAGGTAAGTGGATAGGCCTGAAGAGAGAATTCTATGATGAGGATGGAGAATATTTAAAGACACTCACTGTAGATAAGTACGAAAAAATAAAAGGGTACTGGATTATTACAAAGGTTACGATGGACAACGTGCAGAAACATCATAAGACCATTATGGAATTAAAAGATGTGAAGATAGATACTGGAATTCCAGCGAGAATGTTTACAGAGAGAATGATGAAAAGAGGTCTCCATTGAGGAGCAGTGTGAAAGTTTTTCTAAAAGGAACTTCTTCCACCTCACTTCTTCCCCCACGGATTCCGTGGGGGAAGAAGCAAAAATGAACACACTTTTAGGGAGGTTTTAAGATGATAAAGAGAGTTGTTTTCGCAGTTTTAATCCTTGCATCCGGTGTTTTTGCTGAAGGTTTGACTTTCACCGGTTTTGCGAGAAATTATATTGGTGTCCTTTTACATGGGAACAACGATTATGCCATAATCCAGAATACATTTAACCTGAATATTCAGCAGAGCAAGGACAAAATAGCTTTTAAAGTAAATCCTTATCTCTATCAGTATCCGAATAAAAAACCTGAACTTGGTCTCAGAGAAGCGTATCTCGATATATATCTGCCATCAGTGGACTTCAGAGTTGGTAAACAGCAAATAATCTGGGGAAAGGCCGATGGAGTGTTCATCACTGATATTGTATCCCCAAAGGATTTAACAGAGTTTATCCTCCCGGATTTCGATGAGATCAGGATAGGTATAACAAGTGTGAAAGCAGATTACTACATAGGAAACAACACGTTTGAAATGGTATGGGTTCCCACTTTCACACCGGATAAATTCCCACCATCCAACAGTATCTGGAGACCAGCAATGCCGACCTTTCCTTCACCTGTAAGATTTGATTCATCTCGAATGAAAGTTGAGGATAAAATTGAGAACAGCGAATTTTTTGGCAAATTCTCGGCTCTGACGGGTGTTGTTGACTTTGAAATCATGGGAGGATACGCATGGGATGATGATCCCACCATGCACGTTGTAAAGCATGTTACACCAATAGACACCATGCATGTAAGACTTGATAGTCTCACTATTTATCCGGAGTACCACAGATTAACGATAGGAGGAGGTAGTTTTAGCACCACGATAGGACCTGTTGTTCTGAGAGGGGAAGGTGCCTACTACAATGGAAAGTACTTCAACACCAGGGACCCGAAAGCTCCGGAGTCTGTTGTCAAGAAAGATTATCTCCACTACTTAGTGGGTCTTGATTACACATTGTGGAACTGGCATTTAAGTGGACAGTTTATCCAGCAGGTAATTCTTGACTACGATGATTATTTAAAGAATGACCAGTATTCCAACATGGCCACTTTCCTTGCTTCAAAAGATTTCTGGCATGAGACCCTGCACCTTTCTTTCTTCATGTATTACGATTTCAACAACGATGCATCTCTTTTAAGGCCAAAAGTTAGCTACGACTTAGCAGATGGATTTGAAATACTGTTAGGAGCAAATGTGTTTACCGGAACACAGGGAATATTTGGCCAGTTTGACGATAACGATATGATTTATTATCAGTTGAAGTATAGCTTTTAGGTTGGTGGGGCGGGGCGCCGAAGGCGCCCCGCCTCACACTAAAAATTTATCTTGCTGCTGATGTTCTTGAATCTGTTGCCTTGCCTGTGTGATTCAGTGTTCCACCACCCTGATTCCCGAGAATGAAGTTCACGATCCTCGAAAGAAGCAATCCAGTAGTCTGCTCGGGTAGGCGGTCATAGTTATATTCCAGCGGTTGACCGGTAATCATGATCCAGCCAAGACCGTAGTTGTATAGCACGAGTGTTGGCCGTCCTTCTTCAAGATTTAATGTGAAAATCTGCGCGTTCTGTGGGAGATTCCTGAAGGTCTCGTGACTTGAATACGTGCCGTAAAGGGTGTCAGGTAGGTCCGAAACTAATTCGAAAGATGCATTGTAGAGTGTATTGTAGTGGTCGTAGACATAATTACTATCTACAACAGCTCCCCCTGGAAATGTAATTCCAGCCTCCAGAATTGAACCGTAATGCCAGCCCCTGTCACAGGCTTCCCAGAAGATTATTCCACCTCTCTGAACAAACTGGTTGAATTTAGTCATGTTGGTTGCATATCTATCATAAAATTCCTGTGTCTGGTCATTCACGATGATCACGAGATCGGTTCCCGGTCTTAGCGTCACGGTATCAAACGCGGTGGATGGAATGATTTCGTACTGATTTTCACCTGTTCCGGGAGTATAACCCTGACTCGAAAGCATGGAGTCCATAGCGCTTGAAGACCACGGTAGATTGTCCCGGAAAAGCTTGATATGGTTTGCTGCTCCCTGTGCTGCTGGCTCAACTGTTATATCGATACTTGCATTACCGTTGAAGTTCACTTCCAATCTTCCCCAGTAGAGAATTGCGCCAGTTGAGTCCTTTGCGGTGACAAAGAACGTGTAGGTATTGTCATTTTGTAGCTGTAGCTCGAACGTTACAGTTACCATAGTAGGTGAAACGTATTTCGTAGCTTCAAAGCCAGCGAAATCGCTTCCGGTAACTTTTAAGGTTACACTGTCTATCAGTGCCCTTGCTCCGCCCTGTGGAAGATTGACTTCCACGGTTACTGTTTTTACGAGGTCCTCTTTTTTGCATCCATTTATGGTAATAAGGCCACCAATAAACAGTGCAAGGAGAACTGGATATAATTTTTTCATATCTACCTCCGATGCAATTCTATCGTAGATTTGTCTTATTGTCAAATTTTTAATTTTTTGAATCCCAAAAATTTGCAAAAGGAGAAGAGACTTGATTAATGGGTGTTCGTTTTTACTTCAAAATAAAAGACGTCGGGGGATGAAGCTACACTTAAATCCATCCATGGTGTGTGGTAGAGCCTAATGAAAAATATGTCGCAGTGGGGTGAAAGATCAGATGAATTTGCAACCTTATCGCGGTTTTGATATTGTATTCCTATAAAATCCATTTTTATCATTACCTGGTTCAGCAATAATCGCGTGTAGAGGTCACTTGAGCCAATCGGGCTTTCCTTTTTAATTTCCTGATTTTTGTTTGAATGAAAGTCCGGATAAGGCCCCAGTTTCCCAAATGCCTCAAACTCTGTCTGTTGAAAATGTTGCCCTTTCCGGAGTCTTTTTTCTATCACATTGTGTAAGGATGAGATGTGAGAAAGTGGATCCTCGTTAAAATCTATAGATTCTAAATTTTCGTAAAAGCGAAAATACCGACCCCTTGACAGATTTTGAGAAACACATCAATATTTAAATAGACAAACATAAAATAATCTTTAAAAAGGAGGTTGAACCATGTGGCAAGATTGGTTGAATGTCATACTTGGTATCTGGCTCATCATCGCCGGATTCATACCATCTATAACAGCGAGCAAGAGTGGCTCGCTCTGGAATGATCTTATCGTAGGTGTACTCATTCTCATCTTCGCGGCCTGGGTGGCAAAGTCCAGGTGGCCTGAGTGGATAAACGTGATTCTCGGAATCTGGCTCATTATAGCTGCGTTTATCCCGTCCATAGTCGGTAGTAAGTCTGGGAACATGTGGAATGACATCATCACAGGAATACTCGTAGTTATCTTCGGAATCTGGGCAGCGCTGATGAAACCGAAAGAGGCTTAAAATAAATAAGGGTGGCGGGGCGCCGAAGGCGCCCCGCCTCCCAAATTCATCCCACAATATTCCCCCCATTAAAATCTCATAAAAAGTTCAAGTTCTTATGCATTTTTGCAGCCTTCAGCTAAACAAAAAATCAGGGATGGGAGAAATATTCTACACAAAATTCTTCATTCTTCTTGCAATATCTTCTTTGACACGGAGGGCAACGCGAAGGGCTCGCAGGCCATCCATTCCGGTTACAGGAGGCTCCTCATCATTTAAAACCGCTGAAACGAAGCTTTCAAGCTCGAGTTTCAACGGCTCTAATTCTTGTTTAACATCTGGAAAATACGGGATTATCTCATCACCAAACTTTCTGTAAAACTCCACACTACGGTGGAGATAGTCAATTGAAATGTACATGTCTTTCTGGAACATGCGAATTTTCCTCAGTTTTTCAATGGATATGCGGGAGGCAGTGACATTTGCAATCTCTCCCCCGTCAAACTCCAGCCTCGCGTTGGCTATATCCACCTTTTTGGTTATAACGGGGACCCCCACAGCCTCGACTCTGACGGGCTCTTTCCCGAGATAGTACAGTATCAAATCAAGGTCGTGAATCATAAGGTCGAGCACAACATCCACATCAGTACCCCGTGGATTAAAGGGTGCCAGACGATGACTTTCGATAAATTTTGGTGATTTAATAAGCTCGTGCACTGCCAGCACAGCAGGATTAAACCTTTCAATATGCCCGATCTGAAGCTTAACCCCCTTTTCTTTTGCAAGGTTTACAAGTGATTCTGCCTGTTCAACAGTTTCAGTCATCGGCTTTTCAAGGAAGAGATGCAGTCCATGTTCGATAACCTTCTTCCCCACCTCAAAATGGGCACTTGTTGGGACCACGCAGCTTATTGCATCCACATCTTTAAACAGGCTTTCCATATCAGGATAGGCGCGGGTTTTCCACCTCTTTGCGACAAATTCCGAGCGCTCCCGATTGATGTCAAAAACGCCTACAAGTTCAGCTTCCTCAATCTGATGAAATATCCTTGCATGCTGAAAGCCAAGATGACCTACTCCAATGACGCCAACCCTCAGTTTTCTACTCATCGCTCTTTTTCAAAACTCCTCTCCTGGAATTTTTTACAAATTCAACAAACTCGCGGGCATCGGGACTATCTGGAAATTCTTCGAGAATTTTTTCAAGTGCCTCGCTGGTGTTTAAGTTTGACCTGAAAAAGATGCGATAAATTTCTTTTATTATCCTGATTCGAGAATAATCGAAGCCCTTTCTTTTTAAGCCCACAATATTAATCCCTGTTGCCCTGGCACTGACCCCTTGGGCAATCACAAAGGGTGGAAGGTCCTGAACCAATTTGGAATTAGCTCCGATTAGGGAGTATCTCCCGATTCGGACAAACTGATGGACCCCCACGAGCCCTGAAATATAGGCAAAATCTTCAACAATCACGTGCCCTGCGAGCTGTGCTGCATTCACAATAATAATATTCGAGCCGATTTTACAGTTGTGTGCAATGTGGGCATAGGCCATTATAAAGTTGTTGTCTCCAACAATAGTGTAATTTCCCTCACCTGTGGCTCTGTGGATGGAAGAGTACTCGCGAATGATATTATTATTCCCGATTATCACACCGGATTTCTCACCTTTGAATGCATAATCTTGGGGATCAAGACCAATTACAGCCCCGTGGTAGATTTTATTATTTTCTCCGATCCGGGTGTCTCCCTCGATTCTTACCGATGAACCGATCACAGTCCCTTTCCCGATTTTTACATCCGGGCCTATAATGGTGTAAGGTCCTATCTCCACCGAAGGGTCAATTTCAGCGTTTTTATGGACAATGGCCGTTTCGTGAATCATGAGTTTTTCTCCCTTTTAACGATACTTGCCATAAGCTCTGCCTCAGCTACCACCTGGCCGTCAACCCTTGCAACTCCCCTGAATTTTACGATGCTGCCGCGTTTCTTTGTGAGGATTGCCTCAATTACAAGCCGATCACCGGGCTTTACCGGACGCCTGAACCTCGCGTTGTCTATACCTGCAAAAAACACAAGTTTATTCTCTCGATCTTCTATATGAGAAAGAAGCATAAATCCGCCGGCCTGAGCTATTGCCTCAATGATCAGAACTCCTGGCATCACGGGCTCCACAGGAAAATGGCCCACAAAGAAAGGCTCGTTGTAGGTTACATTTTTAATTGCGACGACCCGGTCGTCCTCAAGTGAAAGAATCCGATCTATAAGGAGGAATGGATACCTGTGGGGGACAAATTTGAGTATATCGTCTATGGTCAGTGGGTCCCCACCGATCAGAAATTTTTTAAGTTCTTTAACAAACGCCACATGGTGCCTGTGGCCTGTCTTCTCAGCGTACACTGAAAACATTATTCGTCCACTTCCAAGAAGGGCAAGGTCTCCCATAAGGTCAAGAATCTTGTGTCTTACAGGTTCATCCTCAAAGGTCATGATTTCCGGATTTTTAATCCCTTCGTCTGTAATGACAATGGCATTCTCGAGAGAGCCTCCCTTTGAATACCCACTTTCAAGAAGCTTTTTGACATCTTTTTCATAGACATAGGTCTTTGCAGGTGCAATCTCTTTAAGAAAAACTTCAGGGGTGATTTCATATGACCTGAACTGCCTCCCAATGACATTGTCGTTGTAGTCAATGGCAAAGCTGATTTTGAACGATTTGTCAGGGTGAGCAATCAGCTTTTCTCCACCAAAATCCTTAATGAATGGCTCAGCAAGCCTGATAAATCTGGGTGAAGCATCCTGCTCCTTAACACCTGTTTCGTGTATGGCTTTTGCAAAGGGATAAGCGGACCCATCGAGTGCAGGAATCTCGGAGCCATCCACTCTGACGAGAACATTATCCACCTGCATGCCAAGTAGGGCAGCAAGAAGGTGCTCTACGGTGCGCACTTTTTTGCCATCTTTCTCAATATCAGTGCTGCGGGTGGTCTGGGCCACATAGTCCACAATTGCTGGTATTCTCACCCCTTCTGTTTCAAAAACAATGCCAGTGTTTGGCTCCTGAGGAAGAAGTATTATTTTTGTAAGTTCACCACTGTGTAGCCCAACTCCTTCAAATTGAATTTCACTTTTCAGTGTTTTTTGATTCATTTTTAAAAACTTCCTTTTCCAGTTTTTTAAGTCTCTCGAAAAGCTCGGGGAGTTTCAGCAAAAGAGACCTCGATTTGAGGTACTCTTTTCTCTCCCTTGCCATGTATCCTTCATAAATTTTCCGGGGTGGAACGGATTTGGAGACGCCGGACTTGGCCATGATAATTGCTTTGTCACCCACTTCAAGGTGGTCTGCCACGCCAACCTGACCGCCCATCATAACCCATTTCCCGATCTTCGTGCTTCCTGCAATTCCGGTCTGAGCTGCCATAACGGTGTGCTCGCCCACCTGCACATTGTGCCCTATTTGAATGAGGTTATCTAATTTTACCCCTTTGCCTATCCTCGTTTCTCCGATAGTGGCCCTGTCAATAGCACAGTTTGCACCAATCTCAACATCATCTTCAATAACCACGCGTCCCACCTGAGGAATCTTACGATAACCCTCACGGGTTTTGAGAAAGCCAAAACCATCTGTTCCTATTTTTGTCCCCGCATGAATGATCACCCGGTCTCCTATAATGGTATCAGGTCCAATATAAACGAAAGGGTAAATTTTCGTGTTTTTCCCGATAGTTACGTTATCACCAATAAACACGTGCGGGAAGACGGTGGTGCCATCACCAATTTTTACATTCTTGCCGATAAATGTCCAGGCACTGACAGTAACGTCGAGACCCAGCTGAGCAGTGGATGAAACAATGGCAAGTTTTGAAATTCCCGCGGGTAGCTCAGTCTCGTGGGTGAAGAGAGAGAGTACGTCCACCATATACTTTCTTGGATCTTCTACGATGATGTAGGCAGATGCCACGTCTTCTTGAGGTTTCGAACTTGTTACGAGGATACCTATGGATTTTTCGGGCAACCCCTCAGCCTTTTGGGGATCAAAGAGAAAAACAATGGCATCTTTTTTAGGATTTTCCGGCGGCTCTACCCTGTTAACTTCAACGTTTCCATCACCAAACAGATTTCCACCAAATTTTTTAACAATATCAGAAGCCTTCAAATTCCACCTCTTAAACTTCAATCAGGATTATTTTAATTGGCACACTGGGAAAATTCCTTTCAAGGCGCTTAATATCATAAATCAACTGCTCCCCATATGAAACCCCCGTGGACATATCCCTTTTTAAATAGTAGGATGGGACAATCTCTACTCCCACATCTGCTTTTTCTTTGTTGTAAAAATACTGAAATTTTGCAAGATCATAGAACATAAAAGCGTATTTCCCAAATTGAACCTCTACCAAAACTTTTTCTTTGAAAAAATCGACTTGCTTAAAGGCGCGGATATTTTTCGCACCGTCATATGTACTGACTTCAAAAGGATCTTTTAATTCTTCGAAACCACGCTTATAAAATTCCTCCTTAAATTTTCTATTCATTTCCTTTGGAGAATATAGCAACCGACCTTTCATGGATTTTTCTCTACTGCGCTTCGATTTCCTGGAGATTTTGACCGCCTCAATGACTTCATCAATTTCTTTTTCTATTTGGGGAAATCTTACTTTCAGTATTTCAAGCCCGCCAAGATGAGAATACTCGAACACTTTTTTCATTCTTTCTCCTGTCTCAAAATTTGCTCGAAAAGTGTTTTTCTGTAGTTCTCAACAGAAGCAGGTGGTTTGTATATGGGCTTTCCAAGGGGCCGTAATTTTAATTCTCCGTTAATTAATAATTTTAGTCGCTCTTTGGCAATCTTTATGTACTCAGGCACAATATCTGCTCCAGCTGATTTGCGATTATGTAGAATTGCAGCTATAGCTGTAGAGCCAACACCAATAAAAGGATCAACGACCCATCCTCCCGGGTTTGTTAATGCGAGAACAAGTCTTTCGACAAGTTCCACAGGGAATTGAGCAGGATGGATAGTTTTCTCCGGATGATTCGCCTTCACATTAGGAATTTCCCATACATCTGAAGGGTTTTTCCCCAGAGGATTACCTGATAACAGTCCTTTCTTGGGTCCTTTGAAATACTTTTTGTTTGGATACTTCTGAGGTACACGAACTGCGTCGAGGTTAAAAATATAATCGTCGCTTTTTGTAAACCAGAGAATTACCTCGTATCTACCTGAAAACCTTTTTTTTGCGTGTAATCCGTGTCCAAAATGCCAGACAATTCTATTCCTTAATTTCAACCCAAGACGGTCGAAAATGGGGTAGAGAATAACATCCAGTGGGATTATTCTGCCATTCTCAACGTAATTACCAACTTGCCAGCAGATGCTACCATATTCACGGGTTATCCTGACAGCTTCTTCTATAACCCTCTTTTGCTGCTCAAGATATTCGTTGATAGAAACCTTTTTTTCGTAAGGTTTCCCGATGTTATAAGGAGGAGATGTAACTACGAGCTCCGCTGTTTCATCTGGTATCTGTTTTAGTAAATCGAGAGTGTCTCCCGTATATAAAACAACATCTGCTTCGCTGTCAAATTTGTCCGAAATCTTTAATGTTTCCCCGAATAAATTTGTCAGGATTTCCATTTCGCATTTAATTCATCAACTATCTTTAAAAGCTCGATGATGTCGTCTATTTCGTAATCTGCGCCGGAATTGACCGTTCCAAATGTGTCGCCGTATCGAGCAAAAACTGTTATCATCCCTATCTTAGCTGCGCCTGTGATGTCCCTTTCAGCCCAGTCACCCACCATGATAGTTTCTTGGGGCTCAAGCCCTAACCTTTCGAGCGTAAACCTAAATGGTTTGGGTGATGGTTTTCTCTCACCTGTATCTTCAAATGCAACGACCACTTCGAAAAAGTGATGAAGGCCAACCTGGGCGAGTCGCGTCCACGCCTGGAGCCTTGGAGCGTCGGAGACAACAGCAAGTCTCAAACCTCTCCTCAAAAGTTGCATAAGTGTGTACTGTACATGAGGATAGAGTACGAGAGCGGCCTCTTTTGCCCGTCTATAACCAACAATTCCAGCGGCAAGAATTCGATAGTCAATGTAACCATAGTTTTCCATCAGAAATTTGTTAAACACCTGCTGGTCCTCAATGCCTTCCCTATCGTAAATTTCGAAAATCTTTTTGTGGGCTTCTTCCTTGGTCATGTTGAGGCCCGCATCTATCATGGCCTCTATGGCGGAATTCACCGCCTCCTCCTTCATCCTCATAAAGTCAACAAGTGTATTATCGAGGTCAAAAACAATTGCCTTAATCATCGTAAACCATTATAAAATCTCCACTTTCCATTGTCAAACCGCAGAGGAGCCAGTTCGAAAATTTCCCCCTCCTCTCCTCCCCCCACGCACTTTGTGCGTGAGGGGAGGAAATAGGTGGGGGGGTCATATTAAAATTCCAAATAAATTGAAATTTTTCGAGCAGCTCTTATAAGCGTTGACAGGTTGGGGAGTTGCATTATAATTTTTAAGCGTGTTTTTACTTTTAATAGGGCTTTTATCTTTAAGTCACATTAGCGATACCAGGCTCATTAAAAATTCTCTGCGTCCCGAGCTGCTTAGCGCTGTTTCGGTTATTCACCAGCAAAAAGTCGAGATCAGGGCAAATTCATCAGGTAATCCGACCATCAATAGAATAGTTAAAGGCTTGCTTTTTCAAATACTGAAAGAGAAGGGAATTTCAGTTGCTGAGTCTTCGCCTGTTGTAGTTTCATACAGTGTAGATGGTTACAGCCTGGATTACAGAAAAATTTATAGAGGTATTTTCAAAAAGCCCGATTTTGAAAGGAGCCTGCGGCTCCGATTATTTTTAGAGGTCAAAGAAAATAAAACACTTGAGCTCGCAAAACTTATTGAAGTTACAAAAATTGACACAATAGCCATGAAAGACGTTAAAACCGTTCATAATCTTGACACAGGAACAGTTTCAGAATCCTCCGGTGTTCCTGTGGGCGTTTCCATGCTAATTGGTGTCCTTTTTTACTTCATCTATTTTATCATCAAATAAAAGGAGGCAGGAAAAGTGAGCGACTATAAGAAAACCCTTAATTTGCCGAGTACAGAATTTCCCATGAGGGGAAACCTTCCCAAAAAGGAACCTGGCTTTATCGAAAGATGGGACAGCGAGGAACTCTATTTCAAAATGCTCAAAAAGAGAGAAGGAAAAGAGCTTTACATCCTTCACGATGGACCTCCCTATTCCAACGGGCATATCCACCTCGGTACTGCACTAAACAAGATTCTTAAAGATTTTTTCATTAAGTACAAACACTTAAAGGGCTACAAGACGCCTTATGTCCCGGGATGGGACAATCACGGCATGCCCATAGAGAACAAGGTCACACAGGAGGATAAGGAAGTAAAAGAGTTGCTTAAGGACCGGACCGCGCTCAAGAAACCTGAAGTCAAGATTAAGATCAGAGAAAAGTGCCGTGAATTTGCAAAATACTGGGTTGAGGTTCAGAAAAAAGAGTTCAAGCGACTGGGAGTTTTAGGGGATTGGGAGCACCCATATCTTACCATGTCCACCGAGTACGAAAGTGAGGAGCTCAGGATTTTTGCTGATCTCGTGGAGCAAGGATATATTTACCGTGATATGATGACCATTCACTGGTGCCCTAAATGCCAGACTGCGCTCGCGCTTGCTGAGATTGAATACAAGGAAAAGGAATCCCCCTCTGTCTGGTTCCGCATGAAAGTAAAAGAGGACAAGGCAAACCTTTTCGACGGAGATGAAGGCTACGCTCTTGTCTGGACAACCACACCCTGGACCATAGTTTCTAACCTCGGACTCATGTTCCACCCTGATTTCACTTATGTCGTTTTCGAATATGAAGGAACGAAATACCTGGTTGGAGAGCCACATTTAGAGCGTGTTTTGAAGGAATTTGGCTGGGAAGACATCAAGATAATTAAAAAAGTCAAAGGTGCTGATATAGAAGGAACTGTTTTTTGGCACCCGTTTATTAACAGAGAATCCCCGGCAGTGCTTGCAGAATTTGTAACAGAAGAAGAGGGAACCGGTATCGTACACACAGCCCCGGGGCATGGTAAAGAGGACTTTGAGGTTGGTAAGAAATACGGCCTTGGAGTACTCTCGCCGGTAAATGAAAGAGGTGAATTTACTGAGGAGGCAGGTGAACCGTTTGTTGGGCTCTCCATTGATGAGGGTGGTAAAAAGGTTTTAGAAATCATGGAACAAAACGGCACCCTCATTAAGGTTGG
>WFZT01000172.1 GCA_015489415.1 Caldifarciminota bacterium
GGGTCGTTGATATGACAGTTGGTCAAATTTATACTATGGAAGGTCTTGAAAATACAATAAATTCTTTCACAAGGAGGTTTAAGATGAACAAAGAAGAGCTTATTAAAAAGGCTCAGGAGCATTTTGCAAAACTTATTGAGGAGCAGATCGAGAGAGTCGAGAAAATCAAAAAAGATACAGAATGGACCGACTTTACAAAACTCGACAAAATAAGAATCGGATTTGCAGGTGGAGATGGTATTGGTCCTATCATTTCGCGCGAAACGAGAAGGGTTATCGAATATCTCCTCGCTGATGAGATCAAATCTGGTCGAATCGAACTCGTTGACATCGAGGGCCTGACCATTGAAAACCGCTTCAAACACATGAAAGCGGTCCCAGATGACGTGCTCGAGCAGATCAAAACCTGCCACGTCTTCCTTAAAGGACCGACAGAGACCCCACAGGCAGGTGACCCAAGAGGAAATATTGAGAGTGCAAACGTATATCTGAGACGTGCCCTTGACCTTTTCGCGAATGTCAGACCTGTAAAAATCCCTCAGGAAGGAATTAACTGGACATTCTTCAGAGAGAATACCGAAGGAGCTTACATTCTTGGTTCAAAGGGCATTATGGCCACAGATGAGATTGCCTTTGATTTCAAGGTCATCACAAGGCCTGGCGCAGAGCGCATTATCAAGATGGCCTTCGACTATGCAAAGAAGAACGGTAAAACGAGGGTTTCCGGCGTTCACAAGGCAAATGTAATCAAAACAAGTGATGGTCTTTTCAGCCTCGTCTTTAGAGAGATTGCAAAGGAATATCCTGAAATTACCGCCGATGAATGGTACATTGACATTATGACGGCAAAACTCATTGACCCTCAGAGAAGAAAACAATTCCAGGTCATCGTTCTGCCCAATCTTTATGGTGACATCATCACGGATGAGGCTGCACAGATTCAGGGTGGTGTTGGAACAGCAGGAAGTGCAAATATCGGAAGGCATTACGCTATGTTCGAGGCAATTCATGGTTCAGGGACAAGAATGGTGAAGGAAGGACGTGCCGAATACGCTGACCCGAGCTCACTCATGAGAGCAGCCGTCCTCATGCTTGAGCACATCGGCTTTAACGAGAAGGCGAAGAAACTCGAGATGGCCCTCGATATTTGCGGCGTGTTTGAGAAGAAACTTGTTGTAACAGGAAGACCAAATGGTGCATCTGCAAAAGAATACACTGATTACATTCTCGAGACGCTGAAATCACCGGATCTTGAGGCAAAATGGAAGGAGTACTACGAGAAAGCTTTACAGGGGAAGTAAGGTGAAGTTATTACTCTCAGGAAATGAGGCGATTGCGAGGGGTGCCTGGGAGGCGGCCTGCCATGTGGCGGCCGCCTACCCAGGCACCCCCTCCACAGAAATTCTGGAAAATATTGCCTTTTACAATGAAATTAAGGCTGAGTGGGCTCCAAACGAGAAGGTAGCTTTTGAAGCTATGCTCGGAGCCTCAATAGGAGGGGCAAGGGCCCTTGTAGCGATGAAGCACGTTGGACTCAACGTTGCCGCTGATCCTCTTATGACCTCTGCCTACGTGGGAGTGAACGGCGGGTTTGTCATCATTTCTGCCGATGACCCGGGTATGCACAGTTCACAAAACGAGCAGGACAATAGAAGATTTGCCAAATTTGCCAAAATCCCTCTTTTGGAGCCGGCCGATTCGCAGGAAGCCTACAGCTTTGTTAAAATGGCTTTTGACCTCTCAGAAAAGTACGACACACCGTTCATTGTTCGTAGCACCACCAGAATTTCTCATGCAAAGGGGATTGTGGAAGTCGGAGAAAGGAAAGAGGTACCGGTTAAAGAGTACCACAAAGACCCGCAAAAATACACTATGATCCCGGCCTTCGCGAGAAAGAGACACGAGATTTTAGAAAAGAGACTTGAGGAACTACGGAAGCTCTCAAACACTATAGAAATCAACCAAATCATAGAGGGAAGTCCAGAGATAGGAATTGTAACATCTGGAATTGCCTATCAGTACGCAAGAGAGGTATTCCCGAACGCTACCTTTTTAAAGCTGGGTATGCCCTTCCCATTCCCTGATGAGCTCTTCGAAAAATTCGCATCACTTGTGAAAAAAATCTACGTGGTGGAAGAGCTTGAGCCGTTTCTCGAAGAAGAAATTAAGATTCTCGGCTACCACGACGTAATCGGGAAAGACCGTATTCCCAAAATTGGTGAACTGAATCCTCAGATTGTCAGGAAATCTTTGAAAGATGAGGATTTGCAGTCCATCCCTGTTCAGAAAGCGGTAAAAAGGCCTCCAGCCATGTGCCCCGGATGTCCTCATCTGGGGATTTTCTTTGAGCTTAAGAAGAAAAGAGTCAACGTAATGGGAGATATTGGATGCTATACCCTTGCGGTGCTTCCACCAATTGAGAGCATCGATACGACTGTGGATATGGGATTTTCCGTCAGCAGTGTCCACGGCTTCAATATGGCAAGAGGTGAGAAATCAGCTCGGAAGTCTGTTGCGGTTATCGGAGACTCTACTTTTATTCACAGCGGAATTACAGGGCTCATTGACATTGTTTACAACAAGGGATTTTCCACGGTTATCATTCTCGACAACCATACCACTGCAATGACAGGGCACCAGCCGCATCCTGCGACCGGGAAAACCATCAAGGGTGAGCCCACAAAGAAATTGGACTTTGTTAAGCTCGCCGAGGCAATAGGAGTAGAAGACATTCATGTGGTCGACCCACACGACCTCAAAGCAACGAGAAAGGCTCTAAAGGAAGCCCTCAGCTACCCTGGCCCATCGGTTATCATTACTGACAGGCCATGTGTACTCCTTCCTGACGAGTGGAAGAAACTGCAGCAGAATCCCAAAAAGGTTGTTGACCCGGAGCTCTGTCAGGGTGATAGGTGTGGTAATTGCTTCAGACTGGGATGTCCGGCTATTGTCTGGAAGGACGGCAAGGCCTTTATAGACCCGCTTCTGTGTGTGGGCTGTGACCTCTGTATCCAGACGTGTCCTTATGACGCAATTCACCCGGAGGATGAATATGAAAAAGGGATATAACGTGATCGTTTCCGGTGTTGGGGGCCAGGGCATCATCCTGGCGTCTGAGCTTCTATCACTTGCTGCCATGGAAGCAGGATACGACGTAAAGAAAAGTGAAGTGCACGGAATGAGCCAGAGAGGTGGTGACGTGGTTTCACACGTTAGATTTTCAGAGAAAGTCTATTCACCGCTGATTGAGCAGGGAACATGTGACGTTATCCTTGCGTTTGAGAAGGCCGAGGCACTTCGGTACTTGCACTATCTTAAGCCGAAAGACGGAATCGTAATAATGAACAATTTGGAAATTATCCCGCTGCCCGTGACAGCCGGTGAAGACACCTATCCGGAGAATATTGAAAACACCATCAAAAAGTATGCTAACTTAGTGGTAGTTGATGCGATTGATATGGCGAATAACCTTGGGAATCCTCGAGTTGCTAACACGATCATGCTGGGTGTGGCCTCAAAGTTTTTTGATATTTCGGAGGATGTGTGGATCAGGGTAATAACAAACCGCGTCCCCAAAAAGACCATAGAAATAAACAAAAAAGCCTTTGAACTGGGAAGGAATTTAAAGATAGATTTTTAAAAGGGAATTTTAGAGGGAACCCCTCACCTGACCTCTCCCCGCTAAAAATTATGCGGGGAGAGGATTTTTGTTAACAATCCACTAAATTTAATCCTAACCAAGAATACTCTCAAAAATTTCAAATCACCATTGTAAAAAGCACTTCACTTTATCCATCTCCTCATACCACAAACGAAGTGAATGAGTGAAGACTGATGGGAGGCTTTCATTTTCAAGTACCCAAAAAACTATTTGACATTGCGCATACTTTCACTTTATAAACTCCGTAACAAAGAAATTTTTGATGGAGTTTTGAATGTGAAATGGGGAATAACTAAAAAGTTACTATCTGAAAAGCAGGGAATGCCTGAACATAAAAGCAGAGAGGGGGCAAAAATCTCTACCCATATAAATACAAAGAATCCTTCAGCAATAAGAAACTACTTGACATCTCTTAATCAGGAGGTGGTAAATGGTCAAAGGTACAAAAATTAAGACTCATCCAGAGGAATGTTTATGCAAACTGTTCGTACATACATCAAGATTGTCAGCGTATCCGAACAGCTCGCATATGAACGACTTGTGTGCAATTTGCAAACCAAGGAGGAATCAACATGAAAATCAAAAAATCAAAATTGAAAAATTTCCGTATATATAAGGATGAAACAGTTATAGATTTTGATAATCTAACTGCATTTGTTGGTAAAAATGATATTGGAAAGTCAAGTATTTTAGATGCTCTTGACATATTCTTTAATGAGAAAGATGCACAGGTTAAACTTGACAAAGAAGACATAAGTAAGGGTTCAAGTAATAATGATATAGAAATTGGTGTGGTATTTGAAGACTACCCGCAAGAAATTGTGATTGATGCTACCGTTCATACAAATTTGAAAGAAGAATATTTGCTGAATAGGGATAATTTATTGGAAATCCATAAAATTTTCCCCAATGGAGATGTAAAAAAGGTTAAGACATATATAATAGCTAACCATCCATCAAATGAACGACTTAAAGATCTTCTCACTCTCAAAATATCAGAATTAAAAAAGCTAGCAGAGGAATTAGGAGTAGATTTATCAGATGAAGATAAAAGAATTGCCTCAGTGATTAGAAAAAAAATACGAGATCATTTTGAGGAGGAAATCCAATTAGACGAGGTTAAGATACCACTTGACAAAGAAGGTGCTAAGCAAATTTGGGTTCAAATTAAAAATTACCTCCCGATGTATGCCTTATTTAAATCAGATAGACAAAATGTTGATCAAGATACAGAAGTTCAAGACCCTATGAAAATAGCGATAAGAAAACTGCTAAGGGGGGAAGAAATTAGGACCAAGTTAGAAGAAATTAAAAGTGAAGTAGAAAAAGAAATAATCGAGATCGCAAACGATACAATTGAGAAGGTAAATGAAATGAATCCTGAGATAGCACAGGAATTAAAGCCTAAAATTCCCGAGCCAAAATGGGAGAGTGTATTTAAAGGGATAACAATCAGTAGCGATGAAGATATTCCTCTTAATAAAAGGGGGAGTGGAGTTCGTAGGTTAATTTTATTGAATTTTTTTAGAGCAGAAGCCGAAAAGAAAAAAGAAGAAAGAAGTGTTCCAGATATTATTTATGCCTTTGAAGAACCTGAAACTTCTCAACATCCAGATCATCAGAAGAAATTAATTAATGCTTTTTTGTCTTTGTCTGAAAGAAAAGATACCCAGATAATTTTAACAACTCACAGTCCTGGTATTGCCAACTTATTGCCGATAGAAGGTTTAAGATTTTTATATAAAGATAATGATGGGAAAGTTGTCGTTGAGAAAGGAACTGATGAAGTTTTAGATAAAATAGCTAAGAGTTTAGGTGTATTACCAACAGTTGATAAAGATAGAATTGAGCAACTTAAATTAGTTGTATGTGTTGAGGGGCCTACTGATGTAGAATTCTTTAGAAGACTTGGTAAAATATTGGATGATAATTTAAAAATTGACTTTGAAAATGACAAAAGAATCGTGATAATTCCTTTGGGTGGCTCCACCCTAAAATATTGGGTTGATAATCATTATTTAAGAAAATTAGGCAAGCCAGAAATTCATATATATGATGGAGACAAAGAGGAAAATAGGAGAAAGGCTGAAGAAATTAACAATCGTGGGGACGGAAGCAAAGGATTTGTTACAAATAAAAGAGAAATTGAGAATTACGTCCATCCAAAAATCTTAGAAGATATATTTAGAGAATTAAGCCCAAACTCGTTGATTGATAGAAGACAATCAAATTGGATTGATAATTGGAATAAGCTTGATGTACCTAATGAGGTTAAAAACAAAGGTGTTCCGTTAAGAGAGAAAAAGATCAAAGAAAAGATAACTACTGAAGGGATAGAAAAAATGACATTAGAACTTTTCAAAGAATTAAATGCTTATGATGAAATCAAACAATGGTTTAAAGCAATGAAAGAGGTGATTAGTTGAATATGCACACTGCGCATAACAAGCGGGTATCTGGTTCGGGCTTTCAGCCCTCACACAAATCGCCTTCGGCGACTTCAAATACCCGCCCAGCGTTAGAGGAAGGGGATATAGATTTTCGTATTTGATTAAGGAGGGATTTATATAAACTGGGGATAATCGCGTTCTAACCAGTGAAGATTTGTGGGACATCATAAACGAAATTCAATCATCTGTGGGGAAAGGCTTTTTAAAACTGTCTCATTCGTTGGCTGGTGAAAGTAATGTCTTATAACCTAAAATCCTCACTTTTTAATAACTATGTCCCGATAGGAATGGGGATTTTAAACTTCTCAAATAAAGTCCTCTGCCTCCTGGTCACCTCTGTCAAATATCCCTTACCATTCTTTAATGTCACTACCTTCAACTTCTTCAACTCATTAAACACCTCTGAAATCGTGTAGCTCTTGTAAAGCCCCTCCTCCTTCATTACTCTGTGTACCTCAAAGTAAAGTATCAACGATAAAAACGTAAGAAATATCCTCCCCTCCACCACTGCCCTTGAACTCACCCTTAACCTCTTTGATGAAAGTTCGTTCTTTATCACATCAAACATCTTCTCTATAACATCCCTCCTTCGATAAAATTCAAGCAC
>WFZT01000173.1 GCA_015489415.1 Caldifarciminota bacterium
ACATCCAGGGGGCAAGCTCCTCAAAGGGTCTCGTATCCGGTAATTTAAGGGCGAAATTTTCGTTTACCACATGATACTCAGCGTATCCTCCATCAACATCCCAGCCGGTAAACTTTGCATTCTCACAGAGATTCTCCTTGCCTCTAAGGCAATACTTGCAATGACCACAGGCATAGTTTAGCCATGTAACTCCTGCGCGGTCACCAATTTTGAACCTTTTTACTCCATCACCTACCTCGTCAACGATTCCGACAATTTCGTGTCCCGGCACGACAGGTTTTTTATGCAGAGGCAAATCTCCTTCAGCAATATGGGCATCTGTGCGACAAACCCCACATGCCATTACCTTTATGCGTATTTCTCCCGGCCCTGGATGGGGGTCCGGAAGCTCGACAAGTTTTAAAGGGTGTTCCTCAACCGGTTTTTGCTCCTCAATAACCCATGCTTTCATATCAGACCTCCTAAATGGTCCAGATGGTCCAGTAATTTGTTTCCACTATTTCTTCGTAGTGCTTTCTGTAAAATTCCAGAGCCTCTGGAAGGAATTTGAGAATATCTCCAGCAACCACACCATCTTCTCCGATCTCGGCCGCGGCAACGTCACCAGCAAGGCCGTGGAAGAATACGCCCATGGGAACAGCATCCTCAAATCCAAACCCATGGGCTGTGTACATCGCAGCTATTGTGCCCGTTAGAACATCACCACTTCCCGCGGTTGCCATTCCTGGATTCCCGCTCAGGTTGATCACCACTCTGCCATCGGGGTACCCGATGAGAGAATGAGGCCCTTTTAAAATCGTGATGACTCCATACTCTCCACTGAATTTTCTGAGTACCTCAACCCTGTTTTTCTCAATTTCGTCTACTGGCAACCTTGTCAGACGAGACATCTCCCCAAAGTGCGGCGTGAGAACAGTCTCGTTTTTACGCTCTTTCAATATCTCTGGATTCTTTGAAATGGCTGTGAGCCCGTCTCCATCAATCAAAAGAGGTTTATCTATTAGTGGTGTTATTTTCCTGACCAGTTCCTGGGTCTCTTCGTTCAAACTCACACCCGGGCCGAGGACGACCATATCAACTTTTTTCGCGAAATCCACGAGGAAATCAAGATTTTCAAGTGAAATCGAGCCTTCTGGAGTCTCTTTTAATGGAACAAATACAATTTCATTGCCCCGCGCAGCAATAAAAGGGGCCACAGAGCGTGGAGTGGCAAGGTATGCGAGACCTCCACCTGCCTTAAGAAATGACATGGCTGAAAAGTAAGGGGCTCCAAAATAATTAGCTGCCCCAGAGATGAACAGGACTTTGCCAAAGGAGCCCTTGTGGGTGTTTCCGGGCCTCAGTGGAAGCGGATGAAATTTAACTGTCTCAACCTTGATTTCAGGTGCGTTATAATTCTGGGGTGGGAATGAGATATGGGTTACGTAGAGTTTGCCATTGAGCTCAAAACCTGGGTAGAGCAGATTCCCGAGCTTTGGTAGTCCATAGGTAACAGTGAAATCAGCAAAGACGGCTGTTCCCATAATCTCACCGGTATTGCCATTGACCCCGGACGGAATGTCTATACTCAGAACCGTCGCGTCGCTTTCGTTGATCAAATCGATTACAGTGCTGTATTTACCCTCAACGTTCCTTTTTATCCCTGTCCCGAGTATGGCGTCAATAACCGCGTCTGATTCCAGAATCGCTTCTTCTGCCTCATATATGTTTTCATCTGTGAGCAACTTGAAGGGTATTCCTGCCCTTTTGACCATTTCGAAGTGGAAGTTCACGGTTTCATCGAATTTTTCCGGTGAACTCAGGCAGAAGATTTCGACGTATCCACCTGTTGAGAATATCTTTCTTGCTACAACAAGTCCGTCACCACCGTTGTGCCCGGGTCCGCAGAAGACCACAAATCTTTTGTTTTTTACACCGATTTCTGAAAGTAAAACGTAGTAAGCTGCCTCCCCTGCATTCTCCATTAAAATGATTCCGGGAACGGCATATTTTTCTATTGCGTTTCTATCAAGCTGGTGCATTTCGCTGACTGTTGAAACCTTCATCTTTGTTCCTCCTTTTTGTAATTTAAGGATAACGAGCATTCAGGGTACATTCCAGCTTTTTGTGGCGGGTGAATCCTATCATCAGCACAAAGCCTGGGTGAATAAAAATTATTTGAGAAGATTCAAGATGTGAGCGGTCACTTCGAGCCTTTCCAGCGAAGAAGGGGATGAGTGTTTAATCAAAAAATTCTTAAGATGTTATCCCTCACCCTGCCCTCTCACCGTAAAAAATTTATGCGGGGAGAGGGAGTATATTGGAAGTCATGTCTGACAAACGTTCACTCTCCCTATAAATAAAGACTATGGAGACACCCCTTAAATTTCCATCCCCCATAGGCAAATTCTGTGGGAAAGGGGGAGTTCTCACAGTTGAAACCTGTCTTTTGTGGTTTTAAGATTTAGTCATGCGTAAGGTTGTTGCCATTATTGGTCCCTCTGAGCCCTCTGCAAAAGAATATGAGATGGCCTACAGTGTGGGTAAATTTTTAGGATCAAAAGGGTTTGTGGTTGCCACCGGCGGCAAATCTGGCATAATGGAAGGGGCTTTAAAAGGGGCAAAAGAAGTAGGTGGGTTGACCATAGGAATTTTGCCAGAAGGCGACCTCTCTTATGCCAACAGATTTGTGGATATTCCTATCACCACTGGCCTTGGAGAGGTGAGGAATTTCGTTCTCGTAAATTCAGGCTATTTTGTAGTTTCTATCGGTATTTCCGAGGGTACCCTTATCGAGCTTGCATATGCGTTAAAAGTGGGCAAAACCATATTTTCATACAACCTCCCAGAGCTCCCCGGTGTTTTTGAGGATGGTAGAATCGTAAGATTCTCCAGCCTCGACGAATTTATTGAAGAATTTACCAACTTCATGGAGGTTTGATATGAGATGGGTTCCAGACGATGAGATAAAATCACGAATTGAGAGACTCAAATCCAGCATGCAGGTGGATGCTGCCCTGATACTCCAGAACATGGATATGTATTATTTTTCAGGGACAGTGCAGCAGGGGTTTGTTTTCATACCCAAAAACGGAGAGCCTCTGTTTTTTGTAAGACGCATTCCTGATCGGGCAAAGGAAGAATCCCCACTTGAGGTTGTCCCCATAAAGGGATTAAGGGATGCAGGAAAGGTTCTTTCTGAGTTTAAAATTAATTCCCTTGGTGTTGAACTGGATGTTGTACCGGTTGCAACCTTAAAAAGATACCAAAAGCTTTTCCCCGAAGCGGAAATTATAGATATTTCCCCCCTGGTTCGCGATCTTAGAAAGATTAAGTCCGCCTTTGAGATTGAGAAAATTAAGGGTGCGGCACGAGTAACAGCTGAGGTTTTGGAGGAAGTCGAGAAATATATCCACAGGGGGATGACGGAGTGGGAGCTTATCAGTCTTATTGAGTATCTTGCGAAGCTTAAAGGACATCTTGGCCCCACGCGAATGCGCTCATTTGGTCAGGAGCTTTTCTTTGGGCATGTTTTATCGGACAAAAGTGGAGGAGTATCGGCCTTTGCAGACGCACCTACAGGTGGATATGGTGTACATCCCACTCTGGGGCACGGTGCGACCAACCGGCCTCTTGCTGAAAATACCCCAATAGACGTGGATTTTATGGTGAATTTTGAGGGCTACCTTTCTGACCAGACGAGAATTTTTGTTATCGGTGAAATTTCTGCTGGCCTGAGAGAAGCTTATGAATTCACCGTTCGGGTTTTACGCGAGCTTGAGGGTATGATAAAGCCCGGTGTAGCAGCAAATGAGCTTTACGAGCATGCAGTTTTGATGGCAAAGGAAGCGGAATATGAGGAAAATTTCATGGGGCATGGACCTTACAGGGTGAGTTTTATCGGTCATGGAGTTGGTCTTGAGGTAGATGAATATCCATTTATCGCTCGGGGATTTGATATGAAGCTCGAGCCCGGGATGGTCTTTGCCCTTGAGCCAAAGCTAATTTTCCCGGGCAAAGGAATGGTGGGGATTGAAAATACCTATCTTGTGACTCCTGACGGTTTTGAAAAAATCACCACCTCACCTGAAGGGATACATTATGTAACCTGGCAGGGGAAAAGCTTTTTAGGCGATTGAGTTTTGTAAAGAACAAATCACTGGCTAACATGATGGGGATGCAATTAACGTCCCGGTTGTATAAGGGGTGAATATATAGTCTCCCGCAAAAATTATTTATAATGTAGATGTGAAAGGATGAAAGAGAAGAAATCAAGCGGATTTCTCACCCTCCCTTCCCCTGAGGGAAGGGAGGGGTGGGGTGGAATGGGGAAACAAAATTTCGAATAATTCATTTCCCCATTCTCCCCTGACCCCTCCTTCCCGGAGGGAAGGAGGGTGAGGTTGCAATTATCGGTAACGGGATCCCGTTGAGAAAGATGGCAACTAAAATTCTGAATTTTTCTAACAGGTTCCAAGCATTTGCATTTAAACCCCGTCGGATTTAACATTTGCCAGATGGAGGTGAAATTATGAAAAAGATTTTCATCACCCTCTCAATCTTTGGGCTAATTCATGCCCAGAGTGTGGTAAAAGTCATTCCCGCTCCCTACCGTTCCGGTGGCCTCACTTTTGATGGTGAGCACCTCTGGAGTGGGATCTATGGGGGCCCATCCAGTTATATCTTTGAAATTGATACTTCCAGCGGAAATATTATAGATTCAATTCCGGCGCCAAGGGATGATTGCTATGGCCTTACTTATGATGGACAACACCTCTATTTCCTTTTCCACTACATGGGCACAGACCATCACATTTATGTTCTAAACATGGATGGCACTGTAGTTGACTCACTTCCAACACCTGTTCATTACATGGCAGGTATGACCTATGACGGGCAGGACTTGTGGCTCACAGCTTATTACGACCCCGATGGGCAGTTTTATAAGGTGGATAAATCAACAGGTGCTGTACTAAAGACCTTCGCTGCCCCGGACAATCAGCCATGGGGACTTGCCTTTGATGGAACCAACCTGTGGGTGGTGGATTACTGGAATTACTCGATATTTGAAGTTGATACGTCTGGAAATATAATCACGTCCTTCAGTTCACCCGGGAACACTCCCACCGGTGCAACGTGGGATGGCCAATATCTGTGGATTGTCGCTCAAAATCCTCATACTTCCACAGGATGGGCCTTTTTCAAGATAGATGTTTCAGGAAACGGGACACCGGATATTTTCATTCCCGACACATTGCTTGATTTTGGGGCTGTTTCTGCTGGAGATACGGTTGTGAGACATATTTTAATTTACAACTACGGCGACGGAGACCTGAGTATCGATTCTGTTCACATAACTGGTACAGGTTTTTCATCTGGAGAATCTGGATTCCCGGTTACAATTACTCCAGCAGGGTACTATTTCCTACCTGTTATTTTCTACAGTTCAACAACTGGTGAGTTCAGCGGCACAGCGACTATCTATTCAAACGACCCTGATGAAGGGGTGATTCATGTCACTTTACATGCAAGTGCTGTGTCAGGTGGTGCGCACATTGTGTTGAGTGATACCACGCTTTCATTTGGAGATAACTATGTTGGAGGTTTAAAACTCGGATACCTTGCCATAACAGATTCCGGAACAGGTGATTTGAGGGTGGATAGTGTTCGGTTTTCCTCGGGTAATTTTTCACTAAGAAACGGCAATTTCCCATTGATAATACATCCGCTAAATACCGAGACCTTAGAGATTTATTTCTCTCCGGAATACACGGGTTCAATTAATGACACAATGTGGATCTATTCGAATGACCCTGCAAGCCCATCTTCCCCTGTGGAATTAGAGGGTAATGCGATTGCGAACGATGGATTTATGGGCGGAGACTTTTTCTGGAGTTTTAGAGGACCGGATAATGTGGTCTCGTCCACTTATTTTATCGATCCTCGTGATAGTACACCGATCGTTGTGTTTGATTCTTATGATGCAGGGGTGACAGGGCCCAATCTCTTTGCCATCCGTGGTAATAGCTATGGAGAGGGTATTCCTTTATGGCAACAGGACGTAGGTGGAGGCTGGGGTGAAGGTGGACTCAAGGCAGCAGGAGACCTGAATGTGGATGGATTCCCTGATATTGTTTATGGAAGTGCATGGGGAGACCGTTCCATTTATGCCATTTCGGGGAGCGACGGCTCGGTAATCTGGCGGTACGACACAAGAATCGAAGATGGGCATGGTGGCTGGGTGTATTCGGTTGATACCCTGCGGGATATCACAGGTGATGGAGTACCGGAGGTTATTGCGGGTGCAGGTGGGTGGAGCAATGGTGCGATGGGACCGAGATGTGTTTATGTATTTAACGGTTTGAATGGAGAGATACTTTTCAGATTTCAGGCAAATGATGCCGTGATCTCGGTTTGTCCTATTCCTGATGTGGACGGTGATGGATACGATGATATAATAGCAGGTGCCGGCGGAAACGGGACAAGAGACCACCATGTTTATCTTGTAAGTGGTAATCCAGCGGAGAATGGCAGACTTATCTGGAATTACGATACCGGGGATGATGTGTGGTGGGTTTCAAATATCAGTGATCTCGATGGTGATGGAATCGAGGATGTAGTTGCAGGAAACTGGGGTGGCAAAGTGCTTGCAATCAGCGGGAGAACGGGAGGATTAATATGGCAGCAAACCCCAACCAATATCGTTATGAAAGTTGTGCCCATTGGTGATGTTGATGGCGACGGAATTTCAGACATTGCCGTTGGCTCATGGTCGAATTCGGTTATAGTGCTTGCTGGAAATGATGGCCATCTGGTCTGGAGTTACTACACGGGAGCTGATGTCTGGACGGTGGATAAGCTCCCGGATATTACGGACGATGGAATAAATGAGGTAATTGCAGGTTCATTTAACGGGAATTTATACGTTCTGGATGGAAGACTGGGGCTTTTGATATGGAGATTTCAGGGAGATAATAAATTCTTCACTGTGCTCTCTGTGGCCGATGTCAACGGAGATGGATATGC
>WFZT01000174.1 GCA_015489415.1 Caldifarciminota bacterium
AGAGGCACCATCTTCAAATTCCCTAATAACCTTGAGTTTGAAGGCTTCGGTATAATGTTTGTTGTTATCAGGCATATAAGTGACCTCCTTTCAGGGTTTTATAATCATCCACGTGGGGAGTTGTACTGTAAACATATATCAGGACGGGACAACATGTTCAGGAATATCGCTCCATTAGACATTCTAAAGCCAGAGATTGCTAATCTTACCCCATTCTCCCCTGACCCCCTCCTCCCTCGGGGAAGGAGGGAAAATTACCGACTGATCTGAGATAATCAATGGAATTATGAGAACCTTTAAAATGGTGCAACTTAAATTTAGGATTTTTGAACAAGATAAAAGCTTTCTGGCGGGTTTGGACGTGTTCCCTTCAAACGTACAGAGTGATACATGTGAAAATCCCCTTCAAAACTTTTCCCAACATCAAACGTCAATTTTACCGGATTTGGCAGTCACATTATAATAAGCATCATGGACTTTATTTTTAAACTGGGCCTTATACTGCTTTTCTCCATACCCCTGGCGCGTATATCGCAGGCTTTTAAACTGCCTAAAGTGCTCGGTTATCTCATCGGTGGACTTCTCTTTGGCCCCTATGTTTTGAAGATCGTAAATGAACACTTCCTCGTTTCTATGACTCCTTTCAACTCATTTGCCCTCGCTTACATTCTCTTCCTTGTTGGCACCAAGCTGAAGATTGAGCATCTTAAGGGGTCAATCAAAATTGTCCTCAATGTGCTACTCTTCCAGTTCTTTCTCACATTTGTACTCGTCTCCATCTTTGTTTTCCCGCTTTTCCGCGACATAAAGGTGGCCCTTTTCATCGGTTTAATCGGCGTAACCATCGCACCGGCTTCAACCATTGCTGTGATTGACGAGCTCGATGCAGAAGGTCCTGTAACGTCCGCACTTCTTTTGCTAATCGTCATAAATGACCTGCTTGTTCTCTACCTCTTCAGTGCCTTCCTGCCAATCGTCTTTAAAGAAAAGCTCGCAGGTGGGATACCTTACCACTTTTACATCATAACGCTTAAGTATCTTGTTTCTTCAATTATCGGGATTGTGGTGGGCTTTTTCCTCACATACATAGAGGTGAAGACTAAAAATGAGCTAAACATGACCATCCTTGCCCTTGGAACTGTTCTCTCCACCATAGGGGTGCTCGAAATTTTCCACCTGAATCCCTATGTGGGGGCATTTTTTATCGGCTTTATCGCGTCCAATGCGTCAATAAAACACAAGAAAATACTGAAAGAGCTCGAACTCTTCGATAACCTGATTTACATCATCTTTTTCTTCGTATCAGGGGCAAGTATGCACCTCAATCTATTGATCCCCATGCTGCCGGGGGTCATTCTCTACGTTATCGCAAGAGGTGCCGGCCAATATATCGGTGCCTACAAAGGGGCCCTTCGTGGAGGCGCGGACAAATGGGAAGCACGGGCACTGGGCATGGGAATCCTCACACAGGCGGGCCTTGCCATAGGATTTGCCCTTATTTTGGGCTCAAAGGGAGGTGCAGGTATCAAAGCCATGAACCTCATTCTCTCATCAACCATCGTTTTCGAGATAGGTGGTATTATTCTCTTAAAGAAAGGACTTCTCATGGCCGGTGAAATAAAACTATCGCGCATTGTAGAAATGGAATCAAAACCCCTCTGGGACTTCCACTTTGACGAAATTTTCTCAGAGTTTTTGAAGCAGATTGGTGTGTCAGTTAAGTCCCGGAAGGCGGGCGAGCTGAGAGTGCACGATTTGATGCTTCGCAACTTTAACATAATCAAGCCAGAGATGAAGATTAAAGAAATAATCACTATTTTCGAGAAATCCCGCTGTCATACACTGCCTGTGATTGATGACAATGAAAATCTTGTGGGGGTTATAAACCTTCGCGACCTTGAGCAGTTTGTACTGGACAGGGCAATCGAGCACCTCATAGTTGCAGAAGACCTTGTAAGGCTAAATTCTCCGTGTCTAAGTGCAGAAATGTCTCTCATGGATGCCTATAAAATTTTTAAGGCCCAGGAGGTGGATGCCCTTCCGGTGTGTGAAAACAATCACGTCATAGGCATGCTGATGAGAAAGGACATCTTGAGGTTTATAAAATGATAGTGTTACTGCTTCTATCCTTCATAAGTGTGCAATTCAATGCACCTGAAATTACGACAAAATCTGGTAATACCGTTTTGAATGTAAATGGATGTGCTCTCTATGGAGAACCGGGATACCCACTTTTACCTGTTAAAACAGTCTTTGTTGTTGCGGATTCCGTGAAAATAAAGGTTTATAGAAGGGAAATGGAAGGAAAATACCACATAATGCCAGCTCAAAAGGCTGTTCCTATTTCACATCCGGAGGTATTCAGAGAAACACCTGAAAACAAAAGAGCCTACGGCTCAGACGTGGTTCCAGCAAAACCTTACAGGATCATGGGCATGCGACATCTTCTGGGTGTTAAAGTGGTGGAATTAGTTCTCTATCCAATTACCTACATACCTTCAAAAGACGAGGTAATTTTTAACTACAAATTTGACATTATGCCCGTGGAAAATTTCCATCCGGGAGTCTCGCCTGACGCTTTCGAAATCCTGCGGTACGCCGTTTTGAATCCAGAGGCTTTAGAGATAACGAAATCTGTTGATACCACGTATCTCATTATTACTTCATCTTCGCTTGCTCCATATTTCGAGCCCCTTTTGGAGTGGAAAAGGGAAAAGGGCATTATTGGTAAAATAGTTACAACGGAAAGCATTTATGCTTCCCAGTTTGGGCGTGATAACGCGGAGAAGATCAGGAATTATATCAAGACCGCGAGGAACTCAGGAATAGTTTATGTGCTTTTAGGTGGTGATACTGACGTGATTCCTGCAAGATTTGCCTATGCCATGGATGCAGGAACAGGCAATCCCTCAGATAATGATATACCGGCAGACCTTTACTACTCTGATCTTGATGGCAACTGGGATGCCAATGGTAATGGAGTGTTCGGGGAGGTTGCAGACAGTATTGATATGCTTCCGGACGTGATTGTGGGACGTGCACCGGTTTCCACTCCCGCTGAGGTCACAAATTTTGTCAATAAAGTTATTTCCTATGAAAGGGACCATCGAAGCGATTACTTTACGAATGCCCTTTTCATGGCAAGTTATTTAGACAGCCAGACCGATGGTGGTGTGGCAAAGGATATGGTAAGCGACGCCGCTGAACTTGAGCCAGTGAAGTTGTATGAAAGATTCGGTAATCTGACACGTTCCTCTGCGATTTACTATCTCGGCAGAGGGGCAAATATTGTTAATCACGATGGGCATGGCTCGACCTACCTGCTGCAGACGGGTAACGACTATCTTAACCCGCAGGATTTTGATGCTCTCACCAATGGCCCTAATTTTACAGGTGTATTTTACTCCCTCGGGTGCTGGACCTGCGCCATAGACCACGATTGCATTGCGGAACACTTTGTAAAGTCCCCACAGGGAGGTGGATTTTACATAGGCAACAGCAGATACGGCTGGTACATACCGGGATTCCCTGGTTACAGCTCGAGTGACCAGTTTGATGTTGAGTTCTTCAGGAATCTGGCTCACAGCTCCAATATCTCCGGTGTTGCCCTTGCACTCACAAAGGCGTTCTTTGCCCCATACGCAGATGGAGCAAATGATTTCAGGTGGAGTGAATACGACCTGACGTATTTAGGTGACCCGGAGATGAATGTATTCATCCAGCCTCCAACTACACTCTCTCTTGAATACGATGGAAATTTTTATGAGGGGATCAACTCCGTGGAGCTTAGAATCGTTGATGCAAATGGACCTGTGAAAGATGCGAGGGTTTCGTTTATTCAAAACGATTCTCTCCTTTTCACCACTACAACAAACACAATGGGAATCGCACGGGGAGTTTTTGAAATACCAGGATTCGATTCTCTGCATGTTACTGTCTTTCATCCAGCCCATACCTTTCTGGACGTTGCTTACAATGTCTTTTCACGTGGCAACTTCCCGGATGTCCATACAAATCTTTTATTTGCAGATAACCACGAGGACACGCTGAGGCTAACATTTTTTAATGTCTCATCGTCTCAGAGTCCTCTAATCAATTTAGCACTCAGTGGAACTTTTCCTCTTTATCCGGAAGTGGATTCTATAACTGTCCCATCGCTAAACCCCGGTGATTCCATTTCGATTCCCGTACCTGTTAATATTTATCCCGTGAACGGAGACACCATTTCATCGTTAATTCTCTCGGGGGATTCTACCTACACAGTGAGGATCGGTGTATTGAAGGGCAGGGTTGAGATTTCAGATTATCATTATACGTTCCTCGTCCGGGGTGGTTTTGGAAATCTTACGTTGAGATTCAGAAATCCTCTTGACGTAGATGTGTGGAATATCAAAGTGCCCATTGTGAGCCTGGACCCCCGAATTGATCCCTCAATGGATACTGTTAACATACAGCACCTTGCTGCCCGCAGCTCTACTGAAATCACCTTTCAGATATTAGTAGGTCCGTCAGCAGATACCCTTTTCTTTTCACCTATCAGGGTGGGAGAGGATACCGTGTGGCTATCTGTTGGTTACACCGGCTACCACTTCTCTTTCGAGACAGGTCTTGAGGGATGGACCGTGCAGGGTGGGCACTGGCATAGAACCACTTATCGAGCAAGTGACGGGAGTTACAGCCTTTATGTGGGAGATGAATCAAACCACAGGTATCCACCCAATTTTGTTGCCTCCCTCATTTCTCCTCCTATGGTTGTCCCCGACCATGCGGAGCTCAGATTTGATACCTATTACGAAGCCCAGCCGGGATGGGATTTCTGCATGGTCTCAATAATTTCAGGAGATTCTACCCGCTATCTTGCCACTTTTTCAGGTCCTTCCTACACATGGAGGACCTATACTTACAGGCTGGATTCATTCAATCCCGGTGACACAATCCGCATAAAGTACACTTTCTACAGCGAGGACAATTCTGTTCAGTACGAGGGCTGGTACATTGATAATGTGGAATTAAACCGCTCCTCAGTGGCAACATCTGTGCTTGAACCGCGTGAGAAGCAAATTACATGGAGCAAAATCGTTCTCAACGATAGATTAACTATGGCAGAACCCGGGGATTACATCCTCTATGACATCACAGGCAAAAAGGTCCTCACCGTCCACAACAAACAAACAATTGACTTAAAAAATCTACCCCGCGGCATCTATTTTATAACTGGAATGAAATCCTCAAGACCGATGGGCAAAATCTTATTACTCCGGTAGGCATCTTGCGCCTCAAACAAAGTTGTGGAAAATTCATATTTTAAATCTTAGAATTAACCCATCTTTGAAAAATTGAGTCAGGCATCCACTAAGGGGACCACCTAAAAATCCGACGATCCCATTTTTTCGGAGGTTTTAATCATGCGTAGTGATGTATTTCGCACATTTGAGAAAATGCCTGCCAGGGCATTGATGTATGCAACCGGCCTGTCTCCCACTGACATCGAAAAACCACTCATCGGAATCATTTCAAGTGCCACAGACCTTGTTCCAGGTCACGCCGATATGATAAACCTTGAGCGGTTTATCGAGAGAGGTGTTGCCGAAGCCGGTGGAACTCCACTAATTGCAAGAGTTCCCGCAATTTGCGACGGCATCGCAATGGGACACAGAGGAATGAAATTCTCGCTGCCTTTGAGAGAGGTCGTAGCGGACTCTGTGGAGCTTGTTGCCAACGCTCACGCCCTCGATGGACTGGTTCTCCTTACTGCCTGCGATAAGATAACACCGGGAATGCTCATGGCAGCGGCAAGGCTGAACATTCCTTCAATTATCGTAACCGCAGGTCCCATGCTTGCTGGCCGATTGGGCAAAGAACGGCTGGACCTCGTTACACATACATTCGAGGCTATTGGACGCTACAAAAAAGGTGAGTTGACACTCGAGGAATTGAAAGAACTGGAACTCAGGGCATGCCCCTCGTCAGGTGCCTGTCAGGGTATGTTCACTGCAAACACAATGGCATGCCTTACAGAGGCACTCGGCATGTCGCTACCATACACGGGGACATCACCGGCTCCTCTCGCTGAAAAGAAACGACTCGCCAAAATGGCAGGTGCAAGAATTGTGTCCCTTGTGAAGGAAGACATAAAGCCACGGGACATAATGACACCAGCAGCGTTCAGAAATGCTGTTCGAGTTGACAACGCCCTCGGTGGCTCTACAAACACAGTCCTGCACCTCAAGGCCATTGCCGAGGAGGCCGGAGTGGACTTTGATATCAAGCTCTTTGACGAAATCAGCCGTAAGACCCCAAAAATCTGCAGTATGAGACCAGGTGGAAAATACCTTATGGAAGACCTTCACTATGCCGGTGGAATCCCTGGAGTGCTAAAGAATCTCCTGCCTCTCATCGAATCAAATCCCACCGTTTCCGGCGCTGACATCCGTGAAATCGGTAAAAATGCAAAAATTTATGACGACGACGTAATTAAAACCATGGACAACCCCTATTCTCCGGAAGGTGGACTTGCCATCCTTTACGGTAATCTGGCACCCGAAGGTGCAGTAGTAAAGCAGAGTGGTGTGAGCCCTAAGATGTTTAAATTCACCGGAACAGCAAGGGTTTTCAACAGTGAAGAAGAGGCTATGGAAGCGGTTATGCAGGGCAAAATTAAGGCAGGTGACGTTGTTGTAATCCGTTATGAAGGCCCCAAAGGTGGCCCGGGAATGCGGGAGATGCTTGCTGTGACTGCCGCAATCATCGGAATGGGACTCGGTGAGTCCGTGGCCCTCATAACCGATGGAAGGTTTTCAGGTGGCACCCATGGCCCTTGTATCGGTCATATTTCACCTGAAGCGGCAGCAGGTGGCCCCATCGGAGTCGTCAAAGATGGTGACAAAATCAGAATAGATATACCCGAGAGAAAGCTTGAGCTCCTTATAAGTGATGAAGAGCTGGAGGAAAGGCTTAAGAATTTCAAGCCCATTGAGAAAGAGGTAGATTCAAAGCTTTTAAGAAAGTACAGGAGAACGGTAACATCTGCATCAAGAGGTGCAGTACATATCGTTTAGTAAAATTTTTAAAAGGAGGTCTGTCATATGAAGAAGTTGGGTAGTGTGCTCGTTGCCCTCGCCCTTGTGGGCATGGTAACAGCAAAAACAAGAGTCTTAAAGCTGGCGCACGTGGTTAACACCAAGGATTCATTCCACGTGGCCGCTATGAAGTTCAAAGAGGTAGTAGAAGATAAAACACACGGAAGAATAAAAATAGAAATCCATCCGAATGCTGAACTCGGCGATGAGAGAACCCTGCTTGAAGGAATGCAGCTTGGAACCATTGACATGGGCGTCATAACTGACGGTCCTATCGCCAATTTCCTGCCGGAAATTGCTGTATTTGAGATGCCCTTCCTCTTTGCCACGCCACAGGAAGCCTATGCAGTTCTCGATGGCCCTGTGGGGCAGAAGGTCTTAAAAGACCTTGACAAGGTCAAGCTCCATGGACTCGCATTTGTGGAAAGAGGATTCAGAAACATAACAAACAACGTCCGTCCTATAAAGAAGGCATCAGATGTTAAAGGATTGAAGATAAGGGTAATGGAAAATCCACTTTACGTGGCAACTTTTAAAGCTTTAGGTGCAAATCCTGTGCCAATGGCATGGACCGAATGTCTTACTGCTCTGCAGCAGCATACAATTGATGGACAGGAAAACCCTGTAGTGGTGATTTATGCGTTCAAACTTTACGAAGTGCAGAAGTACATGACACTCGACAGACACACTTATGCGCCTGCGGTTATCATCATGAGTAAGAAAACCTGGGATTCACTTTCACCCGAGGATCAGAAAATTTTCGAAGAGGCTGCAAAAGAGGCAAGAGATTACGTGAGAAAATGGGATAATGATAACGAAGCTAAGCAGCTCGCATTCATCAAATCAAAGGGCATGATAGTTGAAGAGCATCCTGACCTTGCTTCATTCAGAGAGGCTGTGAAACCTGTTTACAAGAAGTACGGCAAGAAGTTTGGTAAACTCCTTGATGAGATTCAGAAGCAGCTTGCGGAGATGAGGAAGAAGTAGTTTTTGGGTTGGGGGCGGGGGGCCTTCGGCCCCCCGCCCCCAACCTTTAAATCCCCATCATGAAAATCCTCAAATCCCTTTCAAAAATCCTCGATAAAATCCTTCAGCTCGCGGTTTTTATTCTCATTACCGGAATGATAATCACCGTTTCCCTCCAGATCATCGCACGAGTGTTCTTTACCGCACTTTCCTGGACAGAGGAGATGTCACGCTATCTTTTAGTCTGGGGAAGCTTCCTCGGTGCTGCCCTCGCATACCATAGGGGTGCGCACATCGCTGTTACCTTCGTTCTTGACCGTTTATCCAATGGAGCGCGCAGATGGACAGTATTCGTAGCCCATCTTTTCTCACTCGTCTTCTTTATTTTAGGTTTCTGGTATGGAATCGAAATGATAAAAATGCAGGTCTTCCAGGTCTCTCCCTCGCTCAATCTGCCAATGAAGGATGTTTATCTTGTTATTCCCATAAGTTTTGGCTTTATGGTCTATTTTGGCATTGTAAACGTGCTTAATATAATTTTGAAAGAGGGGGAGTAGATGCCGGGAGGACTTGTTTTACTAATACTTTTCAGCGCTTTTACAATATTCCTGATTATCGGTGTACCTATAGCTGTGAGCATTGGTCTTTCGGCAACAATTATTTTAATCCTTGGTAAAGTTCCGCTTGTTCTTGTCGCGCAGAGAATGTTTGCGGGAACCGATTCCTTTGCCCTTATTGCAGTGCCATTTTTTATACTTGCAGGTGACCTCATGTCTTTCGGCCAGACTTCTAAATTAATTCTGGATTTCGTGGAATCCTTACTGGGTTTTATGCGAGGTGCTTTGTGGCCAATTTCGACGGTTACTGCTATGATTTTTGCAGGAATTTCGGGCTCCGGTGCAGCGGATACAGCAGCGGTGGCATCAGCCATACTCCCTGAGCTGGAAAAGAGAAACTATGACAGAGATTTCTCTGCGGCTCTTATTGCGAGTGCCGGTAGCATAGGAATTGTGATTCCGCCGTCAGTTCCGATGGTTTTGTATGCATTTATAACCTATGAATCTGTGGGAAGATTATTTTTAAATGGATTTATACCGGGGATTTTGATGGGCCTTGCCTTAATCTACCTATCACTTAGAAAGGCCGCTAAGGAAAACCTCGAGAAGAGCGGTAAAATTTCCTTGAAGAGAATACTCGTGACCTTCAAATCTGCCTTCTGGGGATTAATGACTCCGGTCATCATTCTTGGTGGCATCTTTTCTGGATACTTTACGCCGTCTGAAGCCGCTGTAATTGCAGTGGACTGGGCAATTTTTGTATCACTTTTTATCTACAGGGACAAAAATCTCAAAGACATTGCAAAAATAATCGTGGGCTCGGCAATTACAGCATCACTTGTCATGTTCTTAATTGCAACAGCACGGGTTTTTGCATGGGTACTTGCCAACTGGAGAATACCTTTGCTAATAACCCAGGGGCTTTTGAGCTTCACCCATAATCGTTATCTTCTTTTATTCATATCCGATATAGTGCTGATCATAGCAGGTGTGTTCCTTGAAACTGCATCAATTATCATCATTTTTACACCAATCTTTCTCGACCTGATGACGCATATCGGAGTAAGTCCGCTGCACTTTGGAATTATAGAAGTAATCGCTCTTGCCATCGGGATGGTGACGCCCCCTGTGGCAATAAATCTGTATATTGTCAGTGGAATAACCGGAATTCCTATCGAGAGGATCAGCCGCGCCGGTCTTCAGCTTGTGGCCGCCCTTTTTATCGTGCTACTACTCGTTACTTACATCCCCCTCGCCTTCCCGTCGGTGCTATTTTAATCTTTAGGGTAATCGCGAACTTTGTTGTAACTGAGAATTTGCAATATCAGGTCTTGTTCAATTCCAGCTTTATCTAATACGAAAGGCTTTTCATATCAAGGGCACTCTCCCGCTTTGCGGGAGAGTGCCCTTCGTCTTACCTCTTTAAATTTAAAGTAGCATTTCCCCAACAGACAGAGCTTCTTAAAATAGCCGGCCAAACTGGTTTAGTTGTTATCCAAAATTATCAATCTTTTCGTATAAATTGAAACCTTTGTCCTGTTTATAACATTTGACCTCAGGATATACACCCCGGTGGGTAATGGCATGGATACATGGTGTCTTCCTGAATTAAACTTCCCTCTCCAGACTTCTCTCCCTGCAACGTCATAAAGTTTAAGCTCAGCCCTTGTCCCTTGCTTAACCTCAAATGAGATATCCAACCTTTTCACTGAATTCACTTTAACTCTCAAAGGATTAACAAGCTGCTCTGATCCATCCTCTTCCACTCCAACACCATAAAACTGATAAATTTGCAGACCAGCATTGCCATTTGCCACATAGGCATAATTCTCAATCACGTAAACCCCGTTGGCAGAGCCGGGTGTGTCATGGTAACCTACTTCATGTGCATTGGATGGATTGCTTACATCTGTTACTCTTAAGTAAGTCCCCCCCACCACGTACGCATAATTCTCTACAACATATACTTCTCTCGCAAAGCCTGCATTATAGTAACCTACTTCATAGGGATTGGATGGATTATACGCATTTATTATTCGCACTCCATTAATACCTGCTGCCACATAGGCATAATTTTCTGCGGCATAGACACTATATGCATAACCAGGAATATCAACGAAACCCACTTCTCGGGGATTAGTGGGAATGCTAACATCAATCACTCTCAATCCAGAATCACCATCAGCCACATAGGCGTAATTCCCTACCACATATACATCTCTAGCATAACCTGGTGTATCATAATAACCTACTTCATGGGGATTGGATGGATTACTCACATCTATTACTCTAAGGCCATCTCCCCAATCAGCCACATAAGCATAATTCCCCGAAACATATACATCCCTTGCCCAACCCGGGGTATCATAATAACCCACTCCATGGGGGGTGGATGGATTACTTACATCTATTACCCAAAGACCATCCCAATCATCAGCTACATAAGCATAATTTCCAGCCACATACACTCCTTTTGCAAGACCAGGAGTATCGTAATAACCAACTTCAAAAGGATTGTTAGGATTACTCACATCTATTATTCTCAGACCTGAATTCCAATCTGCTACATAAGCATAATTCCCTGATACATATACATCCTCTATGTCTCCAGGAACCTCATAGCAACCCAATTCATAAGGATTAGAGGGATCACTTACATTTATTATCCTTAAGCCTCCCCAATTGTCAGCTACATAAGCGTAATTTTCAACCACAGCCACTCCATAGGCAGAAGCCAGTGTGTTGTAGTAACCAACTTCAAAAGGATTGTTAGGATTACTCACATTTATTATTCTCAGACCTGAATTCCAATCTGCTACATAAGCATAATTCCCTGATACATAAACACCAATTGCCAAACCAAGGGTATCGTAACCTACTTCAAAAGGATTAGAAGGATTACTTACATCAATGACTCTCAGGCCTGAATCCCAATCTGCTACATAAGCATAATTCCCCAACACATAAACATCCAAAGCAGAGCCAAGGGTATCGTAACCTACTTCAAAAGGATTAGAAGGATTACTTACATCAATGACTCTCAGGCCTGAATCCCAATCTGCTACATAAGCATAATTCCCTGATACATAAACACCAATTGCCAAACCAGGAGTATCGAAATATCCCACTTCATGAGGGTTAGAAGGATTACTTACATCTATCACTCTCATTCCCGAATCTCTATCAGTCACATAAGCATAGTTTCCTGCCACATACACTCCTCCCGTATAACTGGGAGTATTATACGAACTTAATTTTTGAGGAGACGTGAGATTACTTACATCCCATATCTCAAGTCCTCCTTTACCGTCTGCAATATATAATTTGCCATTGAAATAAGCGATATCACTTACTATTCCGCGTGTTTTTATCTCACTTATTTTTTGAGGGTTAGCGGGATCGGTTACGTCAAGGATATATATTCCACCTCCTGATCCAAGAAAAACTGTATCACCGTTTGTTGCAACAGCATAAGAAGGGCCAAAGGGCCATGCACCAACAAATCTCACATTAAGAGAATCAAATCCGGATTCAACCCTTGGCCCTCCTATTTCTGGCAGACCTAACCTGCTCATTACTCCATGCTTCCCAAAATTACCACCCTGGCCCAAAGCCAGCAACATCACTATCATCAACTTCATCATTTTTCTTACCTCCTTTAACAAACATTATTTTACACTTTTATTATTCTAAATTCAAAAGCAGATGATGCTGTTCGAAAATTCCCTCTTTTAACGATTTACCCAGAATCCTGGCAATTAACCTTCCACTCGGAATAAATATAGAGAAGAGAAATCCTAATGGGGGTAAACTGCATTTTTAAGATTACATCGACTAATTTTTGAGGTCCCCGAAAGTCCCAAAATGAGAATTATATGTCTCAATATGGGAATCCAGAGGCTATAACGTCCAGCAACAATTAATATTTCTACACCTAAAATGATACTTAAAACATCAGTAAACCATATCGTACTCTTTTAAAAGCTACTCTTTAACTTTTTCTTCCGAAAATTGTAGAATCTGGCTTTGATGCCAAGCTGATCTACAGTTTTAATCAAAATATCCTCAACCGTATCCTCATCCACAAACATGGGAAAGTTGTCCATCCTTACAATCACGCCTTCAGGATGTTGTCGGAATAAAACAGGAAAGTTCACCTCATTCTTCTCTTGAATCAGGATAGCCTCATTTTCGGAAATATAGGCCTTATCTTTGATGAGTTTCCAAACCCTCTGCCAGCTCTCCTTTAATATGACATGAGCCATCTAAATCATTACCAGCTCTTTGTAGGCACCGAAGACAGATTTCAATGTGTTTACAATCTCACCCTCTGTGGCATAAACACGGACAGCATCTATAATGTATGGCATGAGATTTTTATTGGTCCTGGCCGCTTCCTCCATCCTCTTCAACGCGTTCTGGACTGCAGTGTTGTCCCTTTCTGATTTAATTTTCTTTAAGAATGCTATCTGCTCGGGCTCCACATTGGGGTCAATGTAAAATCTCGGAATCTCAATTTTCTCATCAGGATCAGCATATTTGTTGATTCCCACAACTGAATACTCGCCCTCTTCCACTCTTCTCTGATAAGCGTAAGACGCATCCGCAATCTCTTTTCTGAAGAATCCTATCTCTATCCCCTTAAGAACACCGTCTAAGAATGAGCCATCACCAAATTCCAGAATCTTGTCAAAGTATTTATATGCCTCTTCCTCCATCTTGTCTGTAAGTGCTTCAACAAAATATGAGCCGGCAAGGGGGTCTATGGTGTTGATGACACCTGTTTCCTCAGCGATTATCTGCTGGGTTCTGAGGGCAATTTTCACGGCCTTTTCCGAAGGGAGCTGGACCGCTTCGTCAAAGGAATTTGTATGGAGGGACTGTGTGCCTCCCAAAACTGCGGAAAGGGCCTCATAAGCGGTCCTCACTATGTTGTTTTCAGGCTGTTGAAGTGTAAGGGAGCAGCCTGCAGTCTGGGTATGGAATCTCAGTCTCCAGCTCTCAGGCTTCTTTGCCTTATATCGGTTCTTCATCTCTCTCGCCCAGATTCTCCTTGCCGCACGGAATTTGGCAATTTCCTCAAAGAAATCCATGTGAGCATTAAAGAAGAATGAGAGCCTCGGTGCGAAATCATCCACATTGAGTCCGGCCCTAATACCCGCCTCAACATAAGCAAATCCGTCTGCAAGGGTGAAAGCGAGCTCCTGAATAGCCGTCGAGCCTGCCTCACGGATGTGATATCCTGAGATGGAGATTGTATTAAATTTGGGAACGTGGTCTTTTGCAAAGGCAAAGATGTCAGTGATGATTCTAAGCGAAGGCTCCGGTGGGAATATCCACTCGTTCTGAGCGTGGTACTCCTTAAACATATCGTTTTGAATAGTGCCGCGGAGTTTCTCCGATGGGACCCCCTGCTTTTCGCCAACTACGATATACATGGCAAGTATGATGGCAGCAGTGGGATTTATCGTGAATGAGGTTGAAACCTTATCAAGGGGAATTCCATCAAACAGAATTTCAAAATCAGCAAGTGTATCCACTGCCACACCCACGCGGCCAACCTCACCTTCGGAAAGAGGGTCATCTGAATCACGTCCATAGAGTGTGGGAAAATCAAATGCCGTGGAAAGACCGGTCTCACCGTGAGCAAGGAGATACTTAAAGCGCTTGTTTGTGTCACTTGCTCTGCCGAATCCAGCGAACTGACGCATTGTCCAGACGCGACCCCTGTACATGTTGTAATAGGGACCTCGGGTATAGGGGTACTCGCCCGGGAAACCGAGCTTTTCTTTGTAGTCAAAATCTTTTATATCCAGGGGGGTATAAAGGTCTTTAATCTCCAGGCCGGAGATGGTTTGATATTTGGGCTTAATATCCTTTGACCTTTCCTTTCTTCTTTTGTACCATTCATCAAGACTTTTCTTCAGCTCATCATACATATCAAAGACCCCCTTTTTTGAATGAATTATATTTAAGTCCCCCTTATATGTCAACTTTTCAAAGAAGGCTTGTTTGAAAAATTCTAAATTTTAGTTGCCACCTTTTCCAATGAATTCACGCAATTTAAAAATGATCACAGACCAGTCGGTAAATTCCCCTCCTTCCGCCGGAAGGAGGGGTCAGGGGAGAATGGGAAAAGATTAACACTCTTTTGAATGTCAAAGAATATTCCCGAACATAAATACTTTTGCCTAACTAATTTATCCATTCCACCCCAACCCTCCCTTCCAGATGAAGGGAGGGAGTTTCGCAACTTATCATGCTTGGTGAAACTTGTTTAAACTCACTTTTCTGCTCACTTTATTCACTTGTAGCTAAAAAATAATTAGGGAAACATTTGCGAACGAGCTCACTTTTCAAAGAAGGCTTGTTTGAAAAATCATTTTCTATAATCCACATTAGTAAAACATCTGGGTTCAAGTTCCCCTCCCCCACTTGCTTTGCAAGTGGGGGAGGGTGTTGGGAGGGGGCATTCCGCTTGAAAATTAGAAATTCAAGATAAAGACAAATTGCCGCTAAGTTGATGGGTAAGTTCTATTCTTAAATTTATTCAAGTTTAATATATGTGACCTCTCTCCTCTATCCTCTCCCCGTAAGTATTTATGCGGGGAGAGGAGTTTTCTGTGTTTGAACATTTTCGAACATGCTCGCTTTCCAAACTTTCACAATTGTCATCTTAATGACAGTTGGGAAAATCGGGGATTTTCAAGACTTACACTAAAAATTTCATTCGGACGAAACTTTCCGATGTAAAAAGTTAAACTATTTTACATCGCTGCTGAAAAATAGTAGTGTGACGTACAGGTTATCTCTAAGGGGCAGAATCTTTTAAACTTTTCCAAAGTTGCCGCTAATCAGTTCAATCCTGCTTCAAACTTTTTCCACACTTCCTGGATTGCTCTGGATGCAGGGGAGTCGCCATATTCCACGACACTCAGTCCTTCTGTCATGGACTTTGTTACAGCAGGATCAAAGGGAATCCTGCCAAGCACCGTGCCTCCTCTTTGCTCCACGTACTTTTCAATGTCACGCGAAACCTCTTCATTTAGGTCATATTTGTTGACGATCACGAGAGGATAGACATTGAAATGCTCCATGAGGTCAAGAATTCTCCCGAGGTCATGGGCCCCCGACTGGGTGGGCTCAGCCACTACAAAGGCAAATTTCAAGCCAGAAAGAGTAGAATTTACTGGGCATCCCGTACCAGGTGGTCCATCAACTAAAAGATAATCGGCCTTTTCCTTCTGTGCGAGAAATAGACCCTGCTTGCGGATTACTGTAACGAGTTTGCCAGAGTTTTCCTCACCAATCTCGAGCATTCCATAGACAAGGGTGCCAAATCGTGATTTTGCCACGTACCAGTGCCCGGCAAGTGTGGGCTTCAGGTCAATGGCCTTTTCAGGGCAGAGATGGTAGCACAGCTCACAGCCATCACAGGCTATAGGGTCAACCACATAATCTTCACTTATGGCATCAAATCTACAGTATTCCCGGCAAATTCCACACCACGTGCAGTCATCAAGCCTTATGTAAGCCCTTTTCATTCCATAAAAATCACTGGACTGGAGGATTTCAGGCTGAAGTATCAAATGCAGGTCCGGTGCGTCCACATCACAGTCTGCAAGAACTTTTGACTTCACTATTGTGGCAAATGCGGCAGTAACCGAGGTCTTACCGGTGCCACCTTTTCCGCTAACAACTGCAACCTCAAGCATCGTTTTTAGCTCCTGTTAGATTTTGAATATCCTGATACATCTTGCGAAATTTCTCCTTCCACTCGTCATTAACCTCCACAATGGAAACCCCTTCTGAATAATACTTAGCAATCTCACGTGAGAATGGGATTTTCATTAGAATCGGGACGCGATTTTCTTCGGCAAATTTCTCAACCCTGTCATCTCCTATGCCGTATCTGTTGATAACAATACCCGCTGGAATTTCCATCTTTTTGACCACCTGATAGGCAAGATTTAGGTCAAATAAACCAAAGGGTGTGGGCTCAGTGACAAGGACGACAAAATCCGAGTCCTTTATTGCCTGAATCATGGGACAGGATGTTCCTGGTGGTGAGTCAATAATGATGTTTTCCTCGCCCTCAATCTGTTTTTTGATGTATGTAATCATGTAGGTGGTGTTAATCTCTCCGATGTTAAGTTTACCGTCAAAAAATCGTATTCTTCCGTTCTTTCCTTTTCTCATTGAGCCGACAGGACGTGGGACTTCGTAAAGTGCTTTCTGGGGGCAGAGCACTACACAGGCACCGCAGCCCTTGCAGAGTTCATCAAAGACAACAACTTTCTTTGTATTTGGAAAGGCAAAAATGGCATTGTATGCGCAAACTTCCTGGCAAACACCACAAAAGTCACATTTATCGTAGTCCACTCTCGGGACAGGAATACCGACGTCGCTTTCCTCTTCAAATTCTGGCTTAATGAAAATATGAGCGTTGGGTTCCTCAACATCGAGGTCGAGGAATGTCAATTCATCGTCAATACTGAGGGCAAGGGAAGTTGAGACAAAAGTCTTCCCGGTCCCTCCCTTTCCTGAGGCAACAGCAATTTTCATAACTAAAAATCCTTAGAATCCAGGTCCCCAGCCGCCTCCGCGTCCACCTCTACCTTTGCCCCAGCCACCACCAGGGCCTCTTCCTCTACCTTTACCCCATTCACCGCCTCGGCCCCAACCTCTTCCTCCTCCGGGACCGTAGCCAGGTCCACCCTGAAATCCAGTGGCAGGTGGAGTTGAGAACGAGAAATTACCGGCTCTTATTCTCTCTATGACTTCTCTCACTGTTCCTGTCATTCCGGTGATAATCTGGAGTCCTGCTGCCTGAAGAGCTGCAAGGGCATTCGGACCGACCTCTCCAGAAACCACAGCCTGTGCACCCTGGGATGCCACAAACTGGGCTGCCATTGTTCCTGCTCCACCTGTGGCATTAACTGCGGGATTTGGGAATGCCTGATACTCCATGGTATCGGTATCAACTATAATGAAATACGCTGCCCTTCCAAATCTCGGGTCCACCGGTGAATCAAGCGTCGGACCTGTTGATGTGATAGCAACTTTCATTGATTCTTCTCCTTTTCAAGTTTTTCGATCCTCTCAAGAAGACCGTTTAACTGTGATTTTAAAACTTCAAGCTGGCTTTTTAGTGCCTTTAGTTCTGTCTCTCTATCCATGGGGGCTGGCTGAGGGTAACCCCATTGAGGGGGTGCTGTCTGAGCTGCTGCCGGGATTCTGCCCGCTTTAAAGGCCTCAACTGCCTCTTTTACCGTGCCGGTAACACCTGTGACTGGAGTAACACCTGCTGCCATGAGTGCTGGATAAGCATTGGGCCCCACTTCACCTGTTAAAACGTGTGTGACACCCTGGGAAGCTACAAACTGAGCTGCAAGAGTGCCGGCTCCACCCGGGGCGTTAACTGCAGGGTTTGGTAAAGCCTGGTATTCCATTGTATCAGTATCCACTATAATGAAATACGCACACCTGCCAAACCTGTAATCAACAGGAAAATCAAGGCCTGGTCCCGTAGATGTTACTGCTATTTTCATCTTCCCTGTCCCTCCAGCTCCTTAATTCTCTTCTCTATTCTCCTGATTTCCTCCTGTAACATAGCAGCCTGGCTTTTAAGAACATCTACGTCTTCAGTGGCTGGGTACGTGGTACCGTAAGTGGGAGCGCCGTAAGGGTATCCATAGGCAGGAACGTTGTACGGAGCTGCTCCATACCATCTCCAGCCGCGAGGCATACCGGTCCATGGGCAGTAACCCAACCTTGCACCCCATCCAAAACCTCTACCACCCCACCAACCTCTACCCCATCCTCCAAACCATCTTCCAAATCCTCTTCCGAATCCAAACATTTTCTTTCACCTCCGACTATGATTTTAATTGAATATAACCTTCTGATCAGCACCTGTCAAGATTTTAAGAATGAGTCTCAAAATCTGCGAAAATTGGCTTGAGTGCAATGTTTTTGATGTAATGGGGCAGGTATTTCTTTCGCTATACAAGTGGGTATTTAGCCTGAAAATTTAAGAAGGCCCTTAAACACAGAGTGGATAATTTGTGAATCTTTGACAAAAATTCAGATGTAGCCCCTCACCTCACTCCTCTCCCCGCACGAAATTTATGCGGGGAGAGGAGTTTTTTTTAAATGTTTAAAGATTCCCCCTTTCTATCGAAAACTTTGCATATAAGGTAAGCTCTTTATCATACCTATATCCCAACTTTGTCTGCGGCCAAAAATGTCTTAAAATCTTTGATTCAAAACGAAGATTGTTCGAAGTCCTCATTAAACAAGCCTTCCCCCACTTGCAAAGCAAGTGGGGGCGGGCAATGGGAGGGGGCATTCCGCTATCCCATCCCCGCAAGAAATTATCCGGGAAGAGGAGTTTTTTATTTGGGAATGAGCACTCTCACCTGCCCAATACAATCCGCTAAATTCCTTTTGACACTCCTTATTCTCAAAGCACCTTTTTTAAGGTCTCTACAACCATGTCTATATGCTCCTTTTCCACGATAAGGGGTGGGAGGAAACGGAGGGTGTAATCTCCGGAAACTCCGATGAGAATCCGTTTCTTGAACATTTCATCTGCGACATCACGGGCAACTGTTTCCTTCAACTCCACACCGACCATTAGACCCTTTCCGCGTATTTCATTAACAATATCAAAGCCACCAACAGCCTCCTCTAACCTGGTTCTGAAATACTCGCCCTTTTCTTCGACACTCTCGAGAAACTGCGGCTCATTGATAACCTGCAGTACCTTTAGTGCCACTTTTGTGATCAAAGGATTCCCTCCAAAGGTTGAGCCGTGAGCTCCGAAGTCCATCACACCTGCCACCTTTTCTGACATCACCGTGGCACCGATGGGCAGTCCACCACCCAATGCCTTTGCCACAGTCACGATATCAGGCTCAATCCCGTAGTGGAAATAGCTGAAAATCCGACCGGTTCTCCCCATCCCCGTCTGTATCTCATCTACGATCAGGAGTATATCCTTTTCTTGTGTAATCTCTCGCACCTCTTTGACAAATTCTTCTTTCATTACCGTCATCCCACCCTCACCCTGAATGGTTTCCATAATCACAGCAGCAGTTTCCGACGTGATCGCGTCTTTAAAAGCCTGTATATCATTGGGAGGAACAAACGTTATGCCATTTATGAGGGGTTTGTAGCCACGTTTGTACTTCTCTCTTCCCGTAACCGAGAGGGCTCCCATTGTTCGTCCGTGGAAGGCATTTTTGAGGGCAATAAATTCAAATCTGCCCTTCTGCATTCCGTATCTTCTCGCGGCCTTAAGTGCGAGCTCGTTTGCCTCTGAGCCACTATTGACAAAAAACACTCTTGCAAGGCCAGTCGCTTCCACAAGCTCTTTTGCCAGCAGTGCCTGCGATGGGGTGTAGTAAAGATTTGAAATGTGCAATAGCTCGTCTGCTCCCTCTTTTATTGCCCTGACCACTTCAGGATATCTCTGCCCGAGTGCGTTTACCCCAATACCAGCAAGAAAATCGAGGTACTCATTCCCATTCTCGTCGTAGAGAAAGACACTCTCTCCCTTCACAAACACCACGGGAAACCTTTTATACACCTGAAGGTGGTACTTCTGATCAATTTCAATGATGTTCATGCCATTCCTCCTATGTTGTGTAATGAGCGTTTAACCTTACATAATCTTCGGTGAGGTCAGCTCCGTAAAAGATAGCTTTCCCGGAGCCTGTGTTGAGAACAAGTTTAATCCTCACAAAATCTGATTTAAAAATTTTACCCCTGTCAAACTCCACAGGGACACCCTTATCAAAGATAAGGACATCGTCAATGTAAAGTTCAAGTTTTTCTGGCTCTATGGAAGAACTAATGGAGCCGGCAGCCGCAAGAATACGGCCAAAATTGGGGTCTTTGCCGTAGATTGCAGTTTTCACCAGATTTGAATTTACCACTTTTTTAGCAATTAAAAGTGCCTCTTCATCCGTTTTAGCGGATTCAACCTCAACCTGAAAAACTGTTGTAACACCTTCACCATCCTGCAGTATTTGCATTGCGAGTGAATGAGTGACCTTCATCAAGCTCGTCAAAAATACCTCGAAGAGCTGGCCATCTTTGATAATCCTGTTGCCAGCTTTTCCGTTGGCCAATATGAACACACTGTCGTTGGTGCTCTGGCATCCGTCAACAGATATGCGATTAAACGACATATCTACAGCGATTTTCAGGGCCTCCTTGAGTGCTTCTTGCTCAACTGACGCATCAGTGAGGATAAAAGCGAGCATTGTGGCCATATCAGGTTCAATCATACCGGCACCCTTGGCAATACCAAGGATTTCAATCTCCCTGCCTTCCACTGTCATACTTGCAGTTTCCATCTTTATCCTGGTATCGGTCGTCAAAATGGCCTCGGCAAAGTCTTTAAAACCATCGGAACGTAGTTCGCTGAATGCCTTCTCAATGCCTCTCTCGATTTTGTCCATGGGCAGTGGAATACCTATAACTCCTGTGGATGCAACAAGAATTTCATCAGGTGAGAAACCACTTAATTCTGCAAGTTTATCTGCCATCCTCAGGGCATCCTTTATCCCCTTTTCTCCTGTAGCTGCGTTGGCATTGCCACTGTTTACCACGATTCCGCGGGCAAGTCCCTTTGAAATTCTCTCTTTTGACACAATAACTGGTGCAGCCTGGAATTTATTTTTGGTAAAAACAGCGGCCGCGTTCGCAGGTGTCTCTGAGATAATGATGCCGAGGTCACGGCCTTTTGTTTTAATGCCACAGCTAACTCCAGAAAATAAAAATCCCTGCAGCATATTTAATTCCTCCGTTTTATAGTCGATTTCTTCAACATGTTCATACTTCATATTGCCTGGAAATTATCTCCCATACACATAAAATGCGTGTGAAAACGACAGAACTCAAGGTTTTTCCCATTCTCCCCCAACCCCTCCTTCACGAAGCGAAGGAGGGGAAATTTCCGGCTTTCTCGTAAACGTTTCATCTCTGCTTTTCTAACTTAAGCAAGAACAGAACTCCTTCCCTTTCTTTTGAAAGGGAAGACAGGGCGGAATGGGAAATTGTGGTCAAAGGATGAAATCCACTTGGTTTGATAAATAGCAATCGGGATTTTTCAGGTGGGGTGGGCCGCGCACTTCGTGCGCGGCCCACCCCACCTTCGCCTCAAGAAATTATCTTCTTTGCCTTCTCTATCTGCTTCCTTACAAACTCAGGATTTGTGGAGCCGTAGGTCTTCTTGCGCTCAACTGATTTCCTGAAGTCAAAAATTTCAAAAACATCATCTTCAAAAGCAGGTGAAAATTTCTTAAATTCGTCAAGCGAGAGCTGTTTTAACTCTTTACCCTCAGCCTGAGCAGTATAAACCAGCTCTCCGACAATCCCATGCGCTTCCCTAAAAGGGATACCTTTTGCCACGAGGTAGTCCACAAGGTCAGTTGCAAGCATGAAAGAGGCCATCTTCCTGAGAATGTTCTCCTGATCTGGATGGATACCGAGGAGGCACTTGTTGAATACCACGATAATCTCCTCGATCTCTGTGAATGCGCGAAAGAGGGGAAATTTGTCTTCCTGAAGGTCTTTATTGTAGGTCATGGGCAAACCTTTTAGTGTAACCATCAGGGATGTGAGGTAAGAGATGAATCTTGCAGTTTTGCCCCTGATAAGCTCGAAGAAGTCGGGATTTTTCTTCTGGGGCATCAGGCTGCTTGAGGTTGAGATATGGTCCTCAAGCTCCAAAAATCCAAATTCCCTTGACGAGTAAATGATAAAATCCTCAGTGAACCTTGAGAGGTCTATTGCAATCATGGAAATAGCAAAGAGAGCATCGAGGATAAAACTCCTGTCTGCAACCGAGTCCATGGAGTTTTCTGTGGGCCCTCGGAATCCCATCTCCTTTGCCAGTTTGTCCCTATCAATTGGGATTGTGGTTCCTGCCAGTGCACCGCTTCCGAGAGGTGATGAGGTAAGACCTTTGAGGGCCATGAGAAGCCTGTCCTTATCCCTTTCAAGTGCCCAGAAGAGGGACATGATGTAGTGGGAAAATAAAACCGGCTGTGCCTGCTGAAGATGGGTGTAGCCGGGGATAATGACGTCAAAATTTTCCTCTGCAACTTTGATGATTGTTCTCTGTAGCTCTTTCAAAAGCTCTATCAATCCAATGATTCTTCCACGCATCCAGAGCTTTTCATCGGTCACAACCTGCTCATTTCTGCTCCGACCGGTGTGCAGCTTTTTACCCACGTCACCGATTTCATCAATCAGCAAAGATTCAACGAGAGTGTGAACATCCTCGTATTTTCTTGCCTCTACACCAGCCTTTACCCTCTCGATGACCTTATCGAGCCCATTCAATATTTGAGAGAGCTCTTCATCGCTCAGTATGCCGGCCTCGTGCAGGGCCTTAGCGTAGGCTTTTGAAGCGATTATTTCAGAGTTGAAGAGGAAAAAATCCTCAGTGATCGAGGCATTGAACTCCTCAAGGTACGGGTCTTCTTTTCTATCCTTAAATCTTCTCTCCCATAGTTTCATGCTGTTACTCCAAGTCCGGGCAGCTCATTTAAGTAAAGCCTGCCCTTTTCAGTTTTTACCCCCTTGAATGGATCAGATTCAAGGAGAAGGTTACCATCAAGGTCTGCGTAGTCCACGAGTGGTGCGATCTGAGCAGCTGCAGAAATGGCAAGGGATGTCTCAACCATACATCCGAGCATGACTTTCAAGCCAAGTGCTCTTGCAGCATGGATAATTCTCAGTGCTTCTGTGATTCCTCCACTTTTTGCGAGTTTTATATTTACCCCATCCACAGCATCAGCGATCTTCTGAAAATCTTCCAACTTGTGGAAGCTCTCATCGGCAATCACAGGTATGGGCACATTTTCTTTGACATATTTGAGTCCTCGAATGTCCCAGCGTGGCACCGGCTGTTCGATAAACTCAATATTGTCAAAGCGCTCGAGGATTTGATTAATTTTCCTCACTGCTTCTTTTGCGGTCCATCCCTCATTGGCATCGAGCCTCAAAGGTTTGTCGGTTACCTCCCTTATGGCTTTTATAACTTCCATCTCGTTGCCGATGCCCACTTTGATTTTGTAAACTTCAAAATCACTGTGGAGCTCCACGTCCTTTTGCATTATCTCAATTTCGTCAATTCCGATGGTGTATGAAGTTCTGACCGGTGTGGGTGTAATTCCCAAAAATTTATATGTTGGAATACCGAGAGTTTTTCCGATAAGGTCGTAAATTGCCATATCCACTGCGGCTTTAATGGAGTTAAAATGCGGGGAAATTCTTTCCATCTCGTCGTGTATTGCGTTGATTTCAAAGGGGTCATGATTCTCAAGTATGGGCCTTATCTTTTCATTTAAAAAATCGATGTTTCCCTGCAGGGTTTCTCCATAAGTTGTGTAAGCTGCGGCCTCACCCAGTCCTTCGTCAATCTGGAGGATAATAATTTCCTTTTCGACTGTTGCATCCCGTGCTATTCTAAAAGGTTTGGCAGTCTTGATTTTTACGGTTTTAAATTGTATTTTCATGGCTTAAAATTTAACACGCCCGATAAAAAATAACAATAAGGAGGACGAAATGGGACTCAAGTCCGACAGATGGATAAAGGAGATGGTTAAAAAGCATCGTATGATTGAGCCTTTTGAGCTGAATCTGGTGAGAGACGGTGTAATTTCATACGGAATTTCATCTTATGGATATGACATCCGGGTTGCCGATGAATTCCTGATTTTCACAGATGTGTATTCCACAATAGTTGATCCTAAAAATTTTGATGACAGGTCGTTTGTTAAGGTCAAAGGGAAAGAGTGCATAATTCCACCAAATTCCTTTTGTCTTGCGAGGACAGTGGAGTATTTCAGGATTCCTCGAGGTGTAATGGGAATTTGCCTCGGGAAATCCACATACGCAAGGTGTGGAATTGTTGTCAACATAACTCCGCTCGAGCCGGAGTGGGAAGGTCATTTAACTATTGAGATAAGCAATACAACCCCTCTTCCGGCAAAAATCTATGCCAATGAGGGGATTGCACAGGTAATATTCCTTGAAGCTGATGAGCAGTGTGAGGTTTCATACCGTGATAGGAAAGGAAAGTATCAGGGACAGAGAGGGGTTACCCCTCCAAAAATTTAAAGAGGTGAGAATGAATGGCAACAGATAAGGAAAAAGCCCTTGAAATGACCATCAAGCAGATAGAGAAGCAGTTTGGCAAGGGAGCCATAATGAAATTGGGAGAGGGGGTCAAAATAGACGTTCCCGTCATTCCAACAGGCTCCGTTGCCCTTGATGCTGCTCTGGGAGTGGGTGGCTATCCGAGGGGCAGGATCATCGAGATTTACGGTCCTGAAGCCTCGGGTAAAACCACACTGGCATTGCATGCCATTGCCGAAGTTCAAAAGGAAGGAGGAATTGCAGCTTTTATCGATGCAGAGCATGCGCTCGACCCGAGATATGCTAAAAACCTCGGAGTGAAACTTGAAGAGCTATATATTTCACAGCCCGATACAGGTGAGCAGGCACTCGATATTGCTGAAACTCTGGTGAGGAGTGGGGCAATTGACCTCATTGTGGTGGACTCAGTGGCAGCCCTTGTTCCGAGGGCAGAAATTGAGGGTGAAATGAGCGATTCTCAGGTGGGGCTACAGGCAAGACTCATGGCAAAGGCCATGAGAAAGCTCTCCGGTGTGCTTAACAAATCACGTACCTCGGCCATCTTTATTAATCAGCTGAGGCTGAAAATTGGAGTGATGTGGGGAAATCCGGAGACAACCCCCGGTGGCCTTGCCCTCAAATACCATGCCTCTGTGAGGCTTGAGATCAGAAGAATCGCGTCCATCAAAGTTGGTGACCAGACTGTCGGGAACAGAGTGAGGGTTAAGGTTGTGAAAAATAAACTTGCTCCTCCGTTCCGTGAGGCCGAATTTGACATCATGTTTGGTAAAGGTATTTCCCGTGCTGGTGAAATCCTTGACCTTGGTGTGGAACTCGGAATTATCAAAAAGGCAGGGACATGGTACTCTTATGCTGATAAGCAGTTAGGTCAGGGCCGTGAGAACGTAAAAATCTTTCTTGAGCGGAATCCTGAGATAGCAGCGGAGATCGAGCGTAAAATCCGCGAAGAGCTCAACCTCCTGCCCAAAGAGGAAAAGAAAGAAAAGGAATAGGGACAACCAGAAAGCTGATTTAGGCCCAAAAGAGTTGTGTAGTCACAGCGCGGCAGTGTAAGCAACAATGGCAAAAGTCGCTCTTTTACCACTTAAAACACACCCGCGTTTCCCCGAAGAAAATAGGAGACGACTTGAGAGTAAACTAAGGGAGATCGAGAGGGAGCGGCCAGACCTGATCTTTTTGCCAGAGTGCACTTTAACCGGCTACGTTTATGAATTAGAGGACCTTAAAAAATTTGGAGAGCCTTTAACTGGACCCACGTTTTCTTTTATGTCCCGGATGGCAAAACGTTTAGCGGCATACATCTGCTTTGGAATTGTAGAAAGGAGTGGTGAAAAATTTTACGACACAGGGATTCTGATTGATAGAACCGGTGAAATAGTGCTTGTGCAGAGGAAGCTTAGCGAAAAACCACCATACTCAAAAGGTCAGAAAATAGTGGTAAAGGAAACGGAGCTTGGTAAAATTGCCTGTTTGATCTGTGGGGACTTATTCTATCCCGAGGCAGTTAGAGAGATACCTGATGACTTAGATTTACTGCTGGTTCCGATGTCCCGTTCCTTTGCCGGAAAATCACCGGATGTTGAGCAGTGGGAATCGGTAGAGAAAAACGTTTACATAGAAGCTGTCAAAGGAACGCGGGCTTTGCTTGTCAATGCCCTTGAATATGATGTTGACGAGCCGTCTTTTGGAGGGGCTTTGGTAGTTGAGAGGGGAAAGCTGCTTGCAGAATCACCACATGGAAGCGACAGAATCTTGATTCTGGAGATATAAGTGAGCGGAATTGATGAATTTATCTCGGGAGTAAAGAAAGGCTTACCCGTAGCGATTGGATATCTTCCCATTGCAGTTGCCTTTGGAGCAGTTGCAACCGGGTCTCATCTTTCACCCCATGAAGCGGTTTTGATGTCCGCTTTCGTGTTCGCTGGGGCAAGCCAGTTTATGGCAGCGAGTATGATTCTTGCGGGAGCCGATGCCCTTCAGATAATAATTGCAACCTTCTTCATAAATCTCAGGCATCTGGTGATGAGTATGGCTGTTCATCATAGAATGAAAAAGGCGCCCACCCCCTGGAGAGCAATAGTATCGTTTGGCATTACAGATGAGACATTTGCCCTGCTCACCATGGGTAACGACGTCGAGCCAACCCCTCTTTATGCCATTGGTCTTATGGGTATTGCCTATGCTGGATGGGTGATTGGAACGGCTATCGGCAGCTTTGGGGCACAAATCATACCCTCATCAGTGGGTGCGTCAATGACAGTGGGCCTTTACGCTATGTTTATAGGACTCCTCGTGCCACATGCACGTAAATCCTGGCAGGTGACGTTGATTGCTGTGGTTAGTATGGGTCTGAACACTCTGTTCTCCTCATTTATGAGCATGGGGTGGTCTATTGTTCTATCAACCATTTTGGGAGCAACCGTGGGGGTAATTCTGGCAAAATGAGCACGACCACGCTAATCATAATTCTTGGGATGATGCTTGTGACCTATATCCCGAGAATGCTTCCGGGTCTTCTCTACGACCGATATGAGTTACCAGAAATTTTAAAGAAATGGCTTGAATTCATCCCTTATGCTGCCCTTGGAGCTTTGATATTCCCGGGAATTATTAGAGGAGAAAGACCCCTCCCCGGGCTCTTTGGAGGCCTCGCTGCAGTAGTTGCGGCTCTTTTTGACCTTCATCTGGTAATCGTGATGACCATTGCCATCCTCGCAGCCTTCCTGACCGGAATGGTGCTCTGAAGGGGGAACCAATATTTGAAAACATATTACCCTCGGTGTTTAAAAAGGGGGCTCCACGCACTTCGTGCGTGGAGCCCCCATCAATTTATATTCGGTCAAATCTACATTAAGCTTCCATTCCCTCAAGTGCCTTTAAGATCAGTCTTATGCCGTAGCCGGTGGCTCCTGGTGGTAAGAGCGGGTTCTCAGGATAACCTCTGTCTCTCCATGTGGGGCCAGCAATGTCAATGTGGGCCCATTTATCCGTATCTACAAACTCTTTCAGAAAGAGTGCTGCTGTAATGGCTCCCGCCCACCTGCCTCCACTGTTTTTAAGGTCGGCAAAGTCACTCTTCAAGAGCTCTCTATAGTTTTTGTAAAGGGGCAGTTGCCAGATAGGCTCACCCGTGTATTTTGAAGCTTTCTCTATTTTTTCTTTGAGCTCCTCATCGTCGGTAAATAGACCTGCTATCTCGAGTCCAAGAGCCACAATGCATGCACCTGTTAAAGTGGCAAAATCCACGATCATCTCAGGCTCCAACTTCATACTGGCATAGGAGAGAAGGTCGGCCAGAACAAGACGGCCTTCTGCATCTGTACTGATAATCTCTATCGTTTTCCCGTTCATGGCCTTAACCACATCACCGGGCCTGTACGCATTGCCATCAGGCATGTTGTAAGTTGCTCCCACAAGTCCCACAATTCTTATGGGCAGATTCAGTTCTGCTGCTGCCTTTATGGTTCCAAGAACTACAGCCGCACCGGCCATGTCGAATTTCATCTTCCACATGTCCTGAGACGGTTTTAAAGATATGCCACCTGTATCAAAGGTTATCCCTTTGCCTGCAAGGACAACAGGCTTCTTATTTTTTGCCCCTTCATACTCGATTACGATAAATCTCGGAGGAATAGCTGAGCCCTGGGCAACGGCAAGAAATGCTCCCATCCCAAATTTTTCCATGTCCTTTTCGTTGTAAACGGTGGTTTTGACCTTCTTGTACTCTTTATCGAGCTTTTCTGCCACTTCTGCGAGGTAAAGGGGAGAGGCCACATTGGGGGGCAAATTAACGAGGTCTCTTGCCAGATAAACTCCTTTTGCAACTCCGATGGCCTTTTTTACAGCACTTTCCAGAACCTCGATGTTTGATTTGTTGAATTCTACAATAAATGCAGTTTCAGGTTCCTTCTTTTCTTCGCTTTGCTTTTTCTCAGCTTTGTAGCTATAAGCTCCGAGTAGTGTTCCTTCTGCTGTCGCATAAGCTGCTTCCTTAAAGTCCAGTCCACCAGCGCCTCCACCGTGAACGATTGTCGCAAAGGTCCTGACTCCAAGTTTCTTAGCCTCCTGTGCAGCCTTTGCTGCAACCTCCCTCACGGTGTTTATGTCAAACTCCTCTTTTTTGCCAAGACCTATGAGAAGCACGCGAGGGGCCTTTACTCGACCGAAGGTGTAGAGCAGGGTCGTGGAAAGTTTCTTGCCCTTAAAATCACCTGATTCGATCACACGGGTTATGAGTCCACCTATGGCCTTATCCACAGCCCCTGTTGCTCCACCGGGGGTTTTAACCCCTTCAAATAGATTCACCACGATGAGGTCTGCTTCGACCTCCTGAATTGCTCCTTCTAAGACCTTCAAATCAATCATTTTTTACCTCCTTTTTTAAGCCAGAGCTCAAGGAGCTCCTCGTTAATTCTTTTCTTTACGACCTCCGGGATAGATTCCTTGTCATTTGTAGGCTTTCTTTTATGCTTTGGACCACCCATAAATTCATCTGGTGGCATAACCCGGGCCCCCAGATACCCGACGTAACCTATGATACTTTTGTCGTTGGTTACGACAAAAATCTTAGAGCGGTCCTTCTCTTTTTCCACAGCCCTTTTAATGTAATCATCAGCACTTTCACCCCTTGTAAACCTCACATAATTTGTCGCTGAAAGTGCCGATGGAATCCCCTCTTTCCCGTCAAAAACGATGATAACCGTGTCAGGCACATAAACCTTTGAAAATTGAATCAAATACTCACGGGCCTTTTCAAGCTCCAGGTCCCTCAAGAATGTGGAAAAGATGACATTGTAGCCGTCAACGTAAAACTTTTTTGGCATTTTCAAGAACCTCGAAGTAATAATATTCCACCATGGAAGATACAATTTCCCATGAATACCGTTCCATCACCTTCCTTCTCCCCATTTCCCCCATCTTTGCTGCCAGCTCTGGATTCTTCAAAATTTTCTCAATATGATGAGCGAGAGAATCGGCATTACCGGGTTCAACTAAAAAGCCATCCACCCCATGTGAAATGATCTCTCGATATCCATCAATATCCGATGCCACAACAGGTTTGCCGGACGCGAGGGCCTCGATCAAAACTATTCCAAAGCTCTCCTTACCGGTTGCCGGTGCCACAAATACATCTGCTGCCCTGTAAATCCGCGGAATCTCCTGTGCCGTAACCTTTCCAAGGAATTTTACCCTGCTGCCAAATTTCTGTGCCTTGAGTTCAAAAACCTTCCTCAACGGCGTATCACCTACAATGAGGAGCCTCACGTCTTCTCCCTGCTTGAGGAGTTTCTCAAATGCTTTAAGAAGCGTGGATAAACCTTTTCGCGGCTCTATTCTTCCCACAAAGAGAATTATTTTCTCGTTGCCTTCCCTTAAACCGTCTTCTGGCATGACATGAGGGCCGAACCTGTGAATATCTACTCCGTTGGGAATTATCCGATAATCACCGGGGAAATGTCGGCTGATGGAGCGCTCTGCACTCTTTGAAACGGCAATCTTACCGTGAATATTTTCGTAGGCTCTCTGAAGTATCGGCTTGAAAATCTCAAATCCAATGGAATAGCCATGTGTGGGATGAAAGGTCATGAAATTTGTGTACGGAGATTGCAGCAGGGTAAAAAGTGGAAGTGATGGAGAAAAGGTGCCATGCACATGCACAATGTCCCATTC
>WFZT01000175.1 GCA_015489415.1 Caldifarciminota bacterium
GACCAATGCTCTCTCTAAAAGGAGTGAACTATGGGTAAACTGAGTCGTTTTATATTTACAACTTTAGTACTCTTTATCCTGTGGTTGTTTTTGACCTCCACTTTTAAGTCGCAGGAGGTTCTGATAGGGCTGATCTTTTCGGCAATCATAGCCCTTTTTGCTTACAATTCGTTTACGGAGCAGGGACTAAAGAACCTGAGCCCTAAAAAGGTTTTCTGCGCGTTCCTGTACCTTCCGTACTTCTTCTGGCAGATGATCAAGGCAAACTTCGATGTTGCCTACAGGGTGCTCCATCCGAAGATGCCCATCTCTCCCGGCATTGTCCACGTGAAAACGAAGATGAAAACCGACCTTGGAAAGCTTGTCGTGGCAAACTCTATTACTCTAACCCCGGGTACCCTCACCCTGGATGTGATTGGCGATGATATGCTTATCCACTGGATTCATGTGAAGACGACAGATGTGGAAAAGGCATCTGAGGAAATTCCCGGTGTCTTTGAAAAATGTCTCAAGGAGTTTCTGGAATGAGCTGGTATATCGCAATTGGAATTATAACGGTCGGAGTAATCCTGACCCTCATCAGGGCGCTAAAGGGGCCAACCCCTGCTGACAGGATGGTGGCAGTAGATTCCATGACTACGATCACGACAGCTCTGCTCGTGTTACTCGGTCTATATTTCAAACGCTACATCTACCTCGATATTGCTCTTGTGTACGCTGTGCTGGCTTTTGTTGCAACTCTTGCGGTGGCAAGATACATGGAGGGAGGCTTATGATTCTAAACGTCATAGGATGGTTTCTCGTTTACTTTGGAGCCGTTTTCCTCTTCCTTGGTGCCCTTGGTATTTTGAGATTTCCAGACGTCTACAACAGGCTTCAGGCTGGAACCAAATGTACCACCCTTGGTGCCTTCTCAGCGATTATCGGTGTCGGTATTCTTCATCCTGCATGGCTTGCTAAAACCTTCATCATAGCTCTTTTCATCCTGCTGACCAACCCCATCTCATCCCATGCACTCGGGAGGGCGAGTTATCGCTCGGGTGTGGAGCTCTGGGAAAAGAGTGTGGTTGATAAATGCAAAGAATTTGCAGAATGTGTGGAGGAGAGAAATGAGTAGCCTGATTTTGATACTCTCTGCAATACTTGTGATTTTTATGATTGTCGGTGCCATTGTAACGATTCATGCCCGTGACCTGCTTGTCGCTATTATAGCTTCAGCCATCGTAGACCTTGTGCTTGCAGTTCTCTTTTACATCCTGCAGGCGCCTGATGTGGCAATCACTCAGGCCTCAATCATGGGTGGACTGACCACGGCAATTTTCCTCGTGGCTATTAAGAAAACCGAGAGGTATGAGCAATGATTAAAAAAGCTTTTGCCCTTTTGCTTGTAATAATTATTGGAATTTTCCTCTCCGCCACATTTGCAAAAATCCCTTTTGGTGTTCCAAAGACAGTGGTTGGAAAGTATTACCTCGACCACGGAGTAAGTGATCTCGGCGGAGTGAATATCGTTACCTCCATCGTGGTACTCTACAGAGGATTTGACACATTGGGTGAGGTAACGGTGCTATTTCTGGCGGCGACTGGACTTGGAATGGTACTCGCGGGATTGAGAGAGAAAGACGAGAAGAAGAAAAAGAAAACTGCCCCTTCACTCATCATGCGTACAGAAACCAAACTGCTATTCCCTATGATCATCCTTTTTGGAGCCTATATCTTCATTCACGGACACCTGACCCCTGGAGGTGGTTTCCCCGGTGGCGTGGTGATAGCCTCTGCATTCCTCCTCATGTTCCTGTCTCACGAAAAATGGGAAGCTAAAGAGAAGTACACAAAGATAACTGAGGCACTTGCCGGAATGACTTACGTGGTGATCGGACTCATAGGGCTTTATGTGGCTGGCTCTTTTCTTGAAAACTTCCTGCCAAAGGGAGTGCCGGGCAACCTTTTCTCAGCTGGAATAATACCTCTGATTTACACGGCCATTGGATTTAAGGTCGGGTCTGAGCTTACAGGCCTTCTACAAAACCTCAGGGAGACGACAGAATGATACACGGACAGGTAATCTTCTACGGAGCTTCAGTTGCGCTGTTTGTCATTGGACTTTATGCGGTGCTCGTTAAAAGAAACCTCATTAAAATTATGCTCGGTCTCTCACTGATCGAAGGAGCTGTTAATCTATTCCTTATAAACATCGGATATATCTGGGGAAAGACTGCACCAATCCTATCCAACAAGGAGCTACTTGCCCATCCATCTGCGAAGGCAGTGGACCCTGTGCCTCAGGCACTCGTACTTACGGCAATCGTTATCGGAGTTGCAGTTCTTGCCCTTGCACTGTCGGTGATAATGAGGATTTATGAAACTCATGGCACACTTAACGTTGACAAAATAAAGGAGTTGAGATGGTGAGCCCGATACTGATTATAGCAATTTCACTGTTTATGGCATTTTCTGTGCCCATCTGGGGAATGCTTTTTGGAAAGAAGGTGGAAAAATTTGTACCTCTTGTGACATTCGCAATAAACCTTTACATCGCGATAGTGAACATTCCCATTGCACTCCAGCATCCTATTGTTGTTATCACAGCCGGTTTTAAGCCTCCATTTGGAATAAACCTGACAGTTGGGCCGCTTGGAATCTTTCTTGCGACCCTGATCCAGTTTATGGGACTTTTAGTTGCCATCTATGTTCTTTCCTACAAAGTGCCGGAGCCTTCTGAAAAGTTTTATATGCTTCTGATTCTTGCGGTAATGGGGGCCTCAGGAATCGTGATGACAGGCGATATATTCAACCTCTTCGTTTTCCTCGAGATTACGAGTATTGCTTCATACTCGCTCGCTGCCAGTGCTAAAACAGGTGGGAGTGTGGAGGGTGCCTTCAAATACATCGTTCTCGGCTCTCTTGGTTCCACACTTGTGCTACTCGGCATCGCACTTCTTTATGCACAGCTCGGCACGCTAAACATGGCTGATATTGCAAGGCAGATGGGGAAAGTTGATACAACCGTGCTTGTGGCCGCGAGTCTTCTATTCATCACAGGGTTTGCCGTGGAGGCTGAGGCTTTCCCGATGAACGGATGGGTGCCGGATGCTTACACTGGAGCTCCATTTCCGGCAGTTGCCATCTTCGCCGGGGCAATTGCAAAGGCCGGAATTTACGGAATTGCAAGAATTTTCTACACAATTATCGGAGCACCTTCATACTGGCACCTCATCATGATTATCGGAATTCTGACGCTGCTTATTGGCGAGCTATCGGCGCTCCTTCAGAAGGATTTCAAGCGTCTCCTCGCTTATTCTTCAATAGGCCAGATGGGGCTGGTGCTCGTTGCCATAGGCGCTGGCACGCTCGATACCATAGCAGGCGGTCTCTTTCAGGCATTTAACCATGCAATAACAAAGGGACTTCTGTTCCTGACCCTTGGAATTGTGGTTGCTGGAGTCGGAAGCTCAAATCTCCAGGACCTCGAGGGACTTGGAAAGAAGAAACCTTATCTCGGACTCCTTTTCTTTATCGGCATCCTGTCCC
>WFZT01000176.1 GCA_015489415.1 Caldifarciminota bacterium
ACTACACAGCCAGAAACCCTTGTGCTCGGCAATATACTGCCGGGAGATACCATCACAGACACGGTATCTCTTGTAGTTTCCCAGAGTTGCCCGCGAGGCCACGATGAATCCCTTGTTATGCACTTTATGGGGGATAATCTTGATCAGTCACTTGGAATTAATTTCGGTGTAGGTGCACTTACTGCCAATGACCCCACTGGGCCTGATAACTACGGATACTATGCGGTGGAAAATATTGATACTCTTGTAACTGCCCACATGCCTTATGCCTGGGTTGACATTACATCTACAGGAACACCGATGAATCTCGGCGATGATGATATCGCAACTGTTAATCTCCCGTTCAACTTCACTTACTACGGCCATACTTATTCACAGATCTCAATCTGCTCCAACGGATTTATTGCCATGGGCGCCAGCAGCAGCTCTCCATATTCCAACAATTCTCTTCCCAACTCAGATGGGATTGTAATGGTTGCTCCTTTCTGGGATGACCTGAATCCCTCATCCAGTGGCCAGGTTTACTATCACGCAGAAGACCACAAGTTTATCGTTGAATGGTATAATGTACCTTTCTGGAGTAGTTCCAGCACAAACACCTTTGAGGTTATTTTCTTTGATCCTGCATATTATCCAACCTCAACTGGAGATGGCCTGATTCTTTTCCAGTACCAGAATCTTGGCTCCACGTCATCTGCAACAATCGGTATTGAAAGCCCATCGGAAAACGATGCCCTACAGTACTGGTACAATGGCAATGGCCCTGTCACTGTGGCGGGGCCGGCGAGTCAGAGGAATGTTTTGTTCACAACTGACCTTGAGACTGGAGTTACTGAGAATCACGATTCACATGGATTACCCCGATTTGCTGTAACACCCAACACTATTGTGAGAAACGCGGTTATCACCTTTGCACTACCATCAAGGGCAAAAGTTGATCTCAGGATTTACGACGTTTCTGGCAAACTTGTAAAGATTCTGAAATCAGGCGTATTTAATCCGGGTCAGTACACTGTTCAATGGAATACAAAAGGGTTTAATAATACCCCGGTCCCATCGGGTATTTACTTTGTAAGACTCAGGGTAAATGATAAAAGGATTGTCAAAAAGTTGTTGGTACTTCAACCAAATAGGAGGTAGTGTGTATGAAGTATGCTAAGCTCATCCTTGCCCTGCTCATAGGGTTGGGGATGGTAAATGCAAAATATATCCCCTTTGGCTCGTCGGGTAATGGGCCAGAGGTGAAGGTACTTTCATCTTCCCCTATGGGGGTAGAGGTAAGGGCAGAAGTTCCCGGCGTTGAGGTTACAACGGAAACTTCTTCACACGGTAAATTCGCGGTCCTCAAAATTGGTGACTATGGATACACAACGGAAATTGGAAAGCCTCAGCTTCCGGTGATAACAAAACTCATTGAAGCTCCAATAGGTGCAGAGGTTTCCCCAAAAGTAATTAGCTTTAATTCTGGCTCAATGTATATTACCGAGAAAGTAAAACCTGTTCAGCCACCTATTCCAAAAGTTCCCAATCCACAGGTCAAATTCACCATGGACCAGGAGTTTTATTCTACGAATGCTTTTTATCCCCGGAAGATGGTCGAGGTAAAAGAGGCCGGGATCATCAGGGGACACAGACTTGTTCTTTTGAGCATCTATCCCATTTCCTACAACCCTGTTACTGGTGAGGTTAGATATGTATCAAACGTGGATGTAAGGGTGGATTTTATAGGTGGAAATCTTTCGGAAACCAGAGAAAGAATACTCCACCATTATTCCATGGCATTTGAAGAGAAGCTTCAGAAAAGTGTTATAAATTATGGTGTTCTTGAGTCTGGCAAACCGGCTTTGACCCTCCCAATAGATTACCTTTTCATTGTACCTGACAATTGGGTTGACAGCATTACACCGCTTGTAAATGTTAAGAAAACTCAGGGATACAGGGTGATTGTTGCCACACTCTCTCAGACAGGGAACACCACGGACGACATTAAAAACTACATACAGCAGATTTATGACGATCCCACGAGGAATCTCACTTTTGTGCAGCTCGTAGGTGATGTTGACCAGATTCCCAACTGGACAGGTCAGGCAAGCGATAACCCGGCGACAGATCTTTATTACACCACCCTTGAGGGTAATGATTACTTCCCTGATGTGTATATTGGAAGATTGAGTGTGCAGGACCTTTCGCAGCTTTCCACCGTGGTTCACAAAATAGAGAAATACGAGATGGTGGACAACTGGTCTAATGGGACAAACTGGGCAGGTATTGCTTATTTCATGGCTTCGGATGATGGTGGCCACCATCAGGTTGCAGAGAGCACTCATGTTTACTGTATGAGGATTGTGAGAAGACATGGAATGCAGACAGATTCTCTTTGGTATTACTACAACTCTGGAACACCTGTAGCTGATGCGTTGAATAGCGGAAGAAGCCTTGCAATATATTCAGGCCATGGAGGAACAACTGGATGGGCAGGGCCTCCTTTCAACATTTCCCAGGTTTATTCTCTTAATAATGTGGATATGCTGGCGCATGTCGAGAGTTATGCCTGTTTGACGGGTCAGTACACACAGTCTGAATGCTTTATGGAAGCATGGCTCAGGGCTCCGAACGGGGCAATAACTTCCATGGGCTCCTCTGTAACTTCATACTGGGATGAAGATGACATTCTTCAGAGAAGGATTTTTGACGAGTGGTTTGATTCCACATACTACTGGGTAGCTGGAAACATTGTTGAAGGTAAACTCAGGCTGTACGAGCATTACAGCGGATCTGGAGCAAGCCATCGGTACTTTGAGATGTACAACCTGTTTGGTGATCCTTCAACGGATGTTTTCACAAATCCGCCAGTTTCACCTGTTGTGGATGTCCCGGGAGCAATACCTATAGCTCCATCACAGATTCCGGTGAATGTTCAGGCCAATGGAAATCCAGTTGATCTTGCACTTGTTACCTTTATTCAGGGCGACTCGATCATAGGTCAGGGATACACTGATGCAAATGGAAACGCACTTATCAACGTGACACCTATATCTGGTGGTCAGGTAGAAGTTCACGTAATCGGACATAACCTCGTTCCTTATACCGCCAACATCACGGCAATTTCACAGGGAGCATATGTAGGTTATGTCAGGGATTCTCTTGCAAACGACCCCAATGGTAATGGCGCTCTCGATGCTGGAGAACAGGCTGACCTCTACATACTGGCAAGAAACTACGGTAACGCAGCTGCCAACGCAGTCTATGGCGTGCTTTCAACATCCGATTCTTTTGTGACGGTTGTCTCTGATTCAGTATATTTTGGCAACGTTTCAGAAGGAGACTCCCTCTGGTCACCTTCACCATACCAGATTGCTGCTGCACTCAATACACCAGACCAGCATACCGCCATGTTCACCCTTCAGTTCCATGACGCCAATGACTCAGTGTGGACCTCTCATTTCTCAATCACAGTCAATGCTCCGGTTATAGAATTTGATTCTTATACGGTTATTGATACTCTGGGCGGCAATGGAAATGGAGTCGGAGAACCAGGAGAAACATTGCTCGTCTACGTACGACTCAGAAATAGTGGCCATACACCTGTTGATTCAGTAAGTGCCCTGATTACATCTCCATCTCCCTATCTCGTAATTACTGACAGCGTGGCTTACTTCGGAACTATCTTGCCTGATAGTGTAGTGACATCCGGAACCCCTTACGAAATTTATGTGGCTGATAGTGCCCCAGCTCCATACTTCCCTCTCATAAACATTGACGCTTCAGCTTCTGGTGGTTTTGCCTTCATGGATTCATTTAAGTTGATAGTGGGAAGAGTCGGAATGTTCTACAACGTCGAAGGAGATACGACCGGCTGGCAGCACGGTGGTCAGAATGACCTATGGCACGTCACATCAAGAAGCTATCATTCGCCTACCCATTCCTTCTACTCCGGTTCTGAAAGTGGTAACTATACCAATGATATGAATGCCTGGCTGATGAGTCCGATAGTTATTCTTGGAGAAAATGCCCAGCTGAGCTTCTGGACAAGATACGACTTTGAAAATTGCTGTGATTTCGGATATGTGGAGATTTCCACTGATAGTGGCCAGACCTGGCAACAGCTTGATAGGTTAGTAGGAGAACAGCAGAACTGGACACAGAAGACTTACGATCTATCAAATATCCCTATGGGGACAGTAACCTATCTGAGATTCCGCCAGACTTCTGATGTATCAATCACTCATGAAGGATGGTACATTGATGATATTGCCGTAACTCCGCCTGCAATACCACCGGTTCTGGCTTTGACTCAGCTTACTATAGTTGATTCATCAGGAAACAACAATGGAATAATGGACCCTGGTGAGAGCATCATTCTCCAGCTTGGATTGAGAAATGATGGAGGTTCAGGAGTTTCCGGACTAACAGGAACATTGAGAACATCTTCCCCATACATACATATGGTAGACTCTGTAGCTTCCTTTGGAACTCTTGATCCAGGTTCTCAGGGATCAGGAGAATTTGCATTCGATGTGGATTCAGCTACACCTGTGCCTCAGAACATTGATTTTGTTCTCCTATTCAATGGAAACGGTGGAAATTATATTGACTCTATTCAGTTTACTCTCACAGTTGGTGATGTAAGAGCACTCCCAACCGGCCCGGATGCCTATGGGTACAGAATTTTTGAGCATCAGGACAATGCAAATGTGAGCTTTGACTGGATTGAGATCGATCCTAATAGTGGTGGCAATGGAACAGTAATCAATCTTGGCGACGATATGACAGAGACTATTAGTCTGCCGTTTAATTTCACATACTACGGCCACTCTTACACACAGCTATCAGTTTGCTCTAATGGATGGATAGCACTCGGCAGGACAACAGTGAGTACCTTGAGTAACACAACATTGCCGAATACCGACGAGCCAAACGCCATGATTGCTGGTGTCTGGGATGATTTAAATCCTCATGCCGGTGGAGCAGTCTCTTACTACTATGACCAGACGGAACATTATGTTGTAATCGAGTATCGCAATGTTCCTCACTTTGGACACAACGATCAGCTGGAAAACTTTGAATTTATCCTGTATGACCCTCAGTATTACCCATCTTCTACAGGTGATGGCATGATTAAAATTCAGTATCTAACAGAGCCTACTCAGCAGGATTACACAATTGGTCTTGAGAATGAAACGGGAACTATCGGATTAACCTATTTCTTTGATGGTACACCTGATGAGCATGCCTTTGGTGTAACAGATTCTACTGCACTTATCATTGTGACCGATACGACTGTAGGAGTCGCCGAAGGACAGCATGGAACTTTGAAATTTGCCCTCTTCCCCGTGTCACCCAATCCATTCAGGGGTATGACAAATATTTCCTTTGCAATTCCTCACAATTCTCGAGTTAAGCTGGCAATTTACGACATTACCGGGAGAATGGTGACAAAACTTGTTGATGGAAATCTCGCCGCTGGCAGGTACACAATGAGATGGGATGGAAGGTCAAAGACTGGTGCGAAGATTTCAAGTGGTGTTTACTTTGTGAGGCTCGAGACTAAGTTTGGAACAAGGACGTCGAAGCTGGTGCTATTGAGGTAAGGAATTAATGATGGGTGGCGGGGGCGCCGAAGGCGCCCCCGCCACCTTTTTATTTCACCTCATCTATCCACGCAAATTCCTCAAATTTTAACCTCTCTGGTCGTGGCCCCTCTTCTGCACCTTCTCTGTGTTTCCCAATCACTATCAGTGTTATAACCCGCATATCCTCAGGAATTTTCAAAACCTCTTTCACCCGTGATTCGTCATAACCCGCTATGGGATGTGCCACGAGGCCAAGCTCTGTCGCCCTCAAGACCAGAAAAGCTGATGCCAGTCCACTGTCAAAAAGGAAATATTCCCTCTCTCCAATGACGCAATCGAGCTTTTTGGTGGTAAAAACTGCAACAATCAGAGAACCCTGCTTGACCCAGCTATTACCACGTGGAAGGGCACTCCAGAGTTCAGTCAGCTTTTCCTTGCTCTTTACAAAAACAAATCTCCAGGGCTGTTTGTTGTAGCAAGAAGGTGCAAGGGATGCGGACTCTGCCAGGTCTCTTATCAGCTCTTCATCAACCTCAATCGGTTCGAGCTCCCTGTAGGCCCTTCGAGTTTCAATGGCTTTTTTGACGTCCATTCTAAAACTTCAGGAATTTTTCGCCGGGCAGCCCGCAGATTGGGCATTTATCCGGAGCGCTGTTTACCTCTGTATACCCGCAAACAGGGCAAATGTAGACACTTTCAAGCTCCATATCCTTTTTCTGGGAGGCAAGTTCTTTTGCCTGCGCGTAGAGCTCAGCGTGAATTTTTTCAGCTTCAAGTGCGTAGTTTATTGACCTCTGCGCTCCCTTTTCTTGCTGAAGTTTGGCAATAGCATCGTATGCCGGATACATCTCTTCAACCTCAAATGTTTCGCCTTCAATTCCGGCCTGGAGATTTTCTGTAGTTGAGCCTATCATACCAAGTTGTTTGGCATGGTTTTTGGCGTGAACAAATTCCGCGTAGGCAATGGCCTTGAATAGTCGTGCAATGTTGGGGAATCCTTCCTTCTCAGCGACTTCACTGAAAATCATATATTTCATGTGAGCCATGGACTCACCAGCAAATGCTTCCTGCAGGGATTTTTTGGTCATCTCACGCATTTTATTACCTCCTTTTTTGGAATAATTCTAAAGACTACCTGAAAGCATGTCAAAGATTTTTGAAGGATGTTATATTTGCATAATTCGTTTAAGAAGAATTTTTCTTTATATTATTTATTCTCTCGCGGAGATTGGATAAGGAGCTCGATGGAAATCGATAATCCCGAACTGTTTCGAAAACCACTACTTTGAATTTTATTATAAATGCTCTAAAATTTCGGTATCGTGAAATTCTTAAACAGAAGATTATCTGTGAAGTGGCACGTTCTAAAAATAATTAAAAATACCTGTTTTAGAGAAAGGCTTAAGTTAAGATATATTAATGAATTGCCTGATTATAATTTTAAGAAAACTACTGAAATTTATACGCATGTAAGTAGAGCAATCCTCACAAAATTGTGTATATGAACGAGTTAGGCGAAGTAAAAATTAGCAAAAATTTGTTAAAGCAAAGATGAACGTAAACGAAATAAAAAGAGAAATTGAAATGGGAAAATGGGATCAATATCTAATAGATAACATCTTGAAAAGCAATAACTATGAAATTTTTAAAATGGCACTTAAACGGGAAGATTGTCCGTTAGACCTCATTCTTGATTTATGGCAGTGCCCTGATCCAACGGTAAGAGAATTAATTTGTGTCCATCCCAAGACACCGAAAAACATTATTAAAAAAATTGTAGCAAAAGAAACTGACCCAAGAGTGAAGTCTATAGCGACAAAAGTCTTGGAGGGGAAAAATGAAGAATAATTCAGATATAGAACTAGCACAGAACTTAAAAAGTCTTGGTAAAGACGGATTGATTAACTTTATAGATTTTGCATCTAGTGCAGCAGCTTACGGTTATATTACTACTAATGCTCAACAATATATCAGAGATTTAGAGGTTGCTAAGTTACTTGGAGGAAAATTTTCTGCAAGTGGAATTTTTGAAGATGCTCAAAGTGCAAAAGATTGGTTATATGCTCGCCTTGAAGTTAACCCTAATAATTTAGACCAAATTTTTAGAAGATTGCAAGGAGATGGTGCGGGTGAGGTTGATGTTGTTAGAGCAATAAATGGATCATTAAAGGGTTTACTGTATAAAGCAGAGTATGCAACAAATAGTGCAGGAGACATTACAAGTAATGTTCCTGGCATTGATGTTGTTGTAAAGAGTCGTTTTACGGGAAAAATAGTTCAACAAATTCAAGTAAAAAGCAACTGGAGCAATGATCCACATGTATTAAAGCAAACAATAGACAATTTCCTGCATAATCCGAATTATAACGAGCATATTGTTTTGTCAGGCCCTAAAGAATTAATTGAAGTTGCAAAAGAGATGAATATCAAAAACCCCCTTATGGTTTATGGAAATGTGGAGCATAACAGAGAATCCGCCGAAAGACTTATGAAGATTGTTGAACAGGGTGATTTTAAGAGTTACATAACTTTTGGAGATGTTGTTGGAAGAATAAGTGAGGGAGCATTAATAGGAGCAGTTATCGGCATTGGGATATCATCACTTAATAACTACTTGTTATATCGTAGAGGTGAAATCTCTCTGAATGAAGCATTTAAAAACATCGCAGTTGATGGTTCAAGGAGAGCAATTGTAGGGGGAATCATGGGAGGTTTGTCCTTAATTTTTCCTCCTGGAATCATAGGAATTGGAATTGGGATTGCAGTTGGAACAAGTATTAGAAAGGTAGTAGATTTGGCTTATGGAAAGGGAGATTATGAAAGAGTAGTTAGGGAGATGTACATAACTAACGATTTATCAAAAGGTTTATTGCACTTTGCATTAACAACTGACGAAGCGATTCAAATACAGCGGCAGTTTCTAAATTCCATGATACGGTTTGAACAGCGCTCGAAAATTCTCAATAAAATTTCAAAAGAGACCGATGAAATATTAAATAAAATTATTGAGGAGATTTAACATTGAATGACGATAGCAAGATTTCTATCAATGAGATCGAAAAAATAATAAAAGGACCTTCTCTTTCTCAGGATTTGATCCATTCTTTTGAGTCCGCTTTTGTTAAATTTAAAAAAGAATTTGATCCCAATTCTGACGAATCAAAGGAACGCTTAAACGAGATTGTGAGATTGCTGACAGTTTCAGAAGAAAATTTGGAGCAAATAAAAGATCAAAAATGGTTTCAGAGAATCTGGAAAACTATTACAGGGAAGAATAGAAAATTAGAGAAAATAAACAAAATAAATTTATTTAAAGTTCAGAAAGGTGCAATATATTTTCTGCAAAAGTTGGCAGAGCAAAACCAATTAATGAGTCAATCTGTATACTTTGCCTTACAGAGAATTGAGGATATACAAATACAAAATGAGCAGATTAAAGGTTATTTGTTCCGTATTCTAAATAAGTATAATGAAAGGATCCGAAATATTGAAAGTCGACTCCAACAGCACGAAGAGCAACTATCCAGATTGTCTAAAAGGGATAAAGTATCTGGTATTTTCTGGCTTCTAATTGGGATTACACTTTTGACAGGAACAGCCATATATTTTCATTTTTTCAAGGGAAATTTGTTAATATTAAGTGCAGGTTTAGGTGTGAGTATTCTTGCTTTTTTGGCTTCCTTCAATTCATTTTCGAGAAAAGACCGTTATGGAACAAACCAGAATTATATTAAGACGGGTATTAATGATAAATTGAGAATAAAAAACGAAAAAGTCAAACCTGAATTAAAACAAAATTTAACCGAGTTTATTTATAATAGCTTTATCCTAAATGAAAGACTTTATTCCCCCATTAATCCTTTTCTTGAAAGATACGAAAGTTTAGAAAACATTTTAAGTCCATTTAACGAGAATGAAGGAATGGCAAGTGAAGAAGTCGCTACCATTATTTGGCAATCATTACAAATTTCTGCCGACTGTTCCTCTGAAATAAAGATAAGTTGTTTTAATATTACTGAAGATTATGTTAATTTCGTTAATGCATTGATTGATAAGATTATTAGTAAATATTTGCCAGACTCTGTTGGTATAGATTTACAAACTCATTTAGGATACGATTTTCAAAAAAGACTCAATCAAAGAATATTGTCTGTTATTGAGCCATATTTTGAAAATATGAAAGAACTTGAATCCTTGAGAAAAAAACTATTAAGTGATTATCCAAAGTATAGAAAGATTCTTACAAGAAATCCGTGGATAGATTTTGCAAGGTGGGGAGTTGAAGGCTTTTTGGGTGGATTTCTGCTTGGGCCAATAGGCTGGGCTGGATCTGTGATCTGGGAATGGCTAAGAGGTGAAAATGAACGGGAAATAATAGAAACTTTTGCTCATGAATTTGAAGTTTATATCAATAGCTGGGAAAATACAAGAAATTCTTTAATAAATTCTGTCATCCCGTTTCTTGAGAATATATTTTATTCTTTGTGTAAAGATACAGTCGAGAACATGGATATGTTATTTGATGAATTTTCTAATAACGGGAAGAAACTGAAAAGCCTTAATAGAGAAATAAAAAAATATTTAAAAAAACTTCAGAACAAATTTCGGCAAGGTAGTAATTGAGGTGGCAAATTCGCCTATCAAGTGGGTATCCGGTTTGGGTTTTAATACCTTCACCCAAATCGCCTTCGGCGCCTTCAGATACCCGCCAGCCGTTAGTTCTTGGTTACCTTGCATAAGGTACGGATATTCTCACACGCGTCGTTAGTGTAGAAATCAAAAGATTTAATAGACTTCTCTGATTAATACCGGTATATATTTAGTGATAAGCGGTGGGTGAAGCCTATGATCTGCTGATCAAAAGAGGAGCCATAATTAATCGAGATCACATTTTTGCCGGAAGGTACAGATACGGTAAATCCGGCTGTTGGAATCGTTCTCGATGGCTCGACAATCTTTTGGATGGCCCCGCCCCTTATCGCAAACCAGCCCTTAACTACCCAAAACTCTGTTCCAAACCCCACCGATTCAATGCCATTCTTTGTTTTGAGCTCAAGACCGGCCGAAAACCTATCCCATAGATTGAGAAAACCAAAGCCCAGATTTAACTCCATAGGGAGCTTTTCTTTTCTGCCCGTATCCCACTTCAGGCGAGAGTACAGGTTTTTCAAACTCACACCCCAGAAAAATGACCCAAGAACATCTCCTGTTGCCCCTACATCTATTGAACCCCCAAAGGCCTTCCCTTTTCCAAAATTTGACCCCACGGAGAGAATTTTAATCCCCATTCCAAGGCTTAAGTGCCAGCTAAATTTCTTCCCGATGGCATATCCAATCATGTTTTCAGACCAGTTGTACTCGTTGTCATAGAGCCTGTAGCCCGAGTATTGCCAGTAGAGCCCACCGGCAGCGACCCCATTGTCTTCAACATCGTAGTTGATAAGCCCATTATAAACCGGGAAGTCGCTTAATTTTCCAAACATAGCTGTGAACTCTTTGCCTTTGAAATAACCTGCATTCGCGGGATTTGTGATGATACCTCCACCGGAATAAACATTAAACACCGAAACTCCTCCCATGGCAAGCACGCGTGGGTCAAAATTCACCATGTCAAATGTACCCGCATGAAGACCAAACGCTATGAGTATCAATAAAAACTTCTTCATCTCAGCACCGCTATAAGACCTTTTTTGACCTCCTCTTTACCATTTGGATAAATAACTTTCACGACATAGAGGTAAACTCCGTTGTTTACACTTTTACCTTCATCATCCTTTAAATTCCAGCTAAAAGGCCTATAGTTCCCGGCTTGCATGTTCATGGCCTTTCGATAAACCCTGTTGCCATCCATAGTGTAGATTTCAAGCACAACCTTGGCATTCTGTGGAAGGGAAATGAGGAACTCGTGGCTCAGGGTATTGAAAGGCTTGGATGGCTGAACATCAAAAACAGGATTTCCACAGTAAATGGAAATCCTCAAGGTATCGCTGAAATTGCCAGCTTCATCCCTTTCAAAAATATCAATGAAGTTTGTCTGGCCAAAGGTGAGAGAAATACTCTGGAAAATCCACGATGAATCTGCATTAACTACCTGGGAATCTTCGAGAGTTGAATTTACTGACACAAAAACCCTGGCGCCTGGCTCGCCTTTCCCCCTCAATGTGATTGTGGTGCTTGTAGTTCTTGGGGGAAGGGTATCGGTCAACTCAGGCCGCATTGGTGGCACGTTGTCGCAAAGGTAGTAAAAACCTGATGCTCCGTTGTATGAGAGTCCATTGTCGAGTGTTACGCTGAAGTGTATGGTGTAAGGGCCATTGTCGCTTCCATCAGTGGCAAGGGGATTTGCAAGAACATATGTGAAAGTCGTGTCATCCAGTCTCGAAGAATCACCGGGTATGGTATCGTTTGTTCCTCTTGTCAGATACAGACTCCACCGGGAAACTGTACCTGTCCGTGGCCTGATATAAACAGTCACATGGGTAAGCTGTGTCCGCACGGTGTCATTCTGTGCTGGCTCTGTAGCATAGAAAACAGGTGGCGAAATCGTGAATGAGAATGAGTCGGACAATATATTTCCGGCCAGATCAGTTAAATTGTAACGAACCTCATACTGTCCTTCCTGAGACGCTGGGGGAGTGAGGTCAAAGAATAGTGTGTCACCCACGAAAGATTGATTTCCTGGTAACGTGTCTCCCGCGTGTGTCACATAGATAGATGATGCGTGCTCGTTTAAGCCTGTGAAATCTGAGAATACGATCCAGCATCGGGGAACAGATGTGTAAATTTCACCGGTGGGATAAACTGAAGAGACCACAGGTGGTTGATTATCAAATGTGAATGAAGATGAGAAAGTTGAACCTCTGACACCGCTTCTTGAGACTGGTGTAACCCTAAGCGTGTAAACTCCTAGAGCATTCAAAGGTTGTAAGAGATGGAGAATCACATACCTCAGGGTGTCATTCCCTGAAAATGATTTTGTACCGGGAAGAATCTGTCCCCCCGGTGATATTAATTGAATTGCTGTAGATGTGTCCACACCACTGCCTGTTCTATCGTAAATCAGTGCAAAAACACTGTCCACAGAGTTTACATAAGCCCCGTTTGTCGGAAAGACACTGATTACCACGGGCTCAATGGCTGTTACGTCAAAAGTGATAACTTTCTCACGATAGTTCAGGGCTCTGTCAAAGAGTATGATTCTAAGTGTGTATGTGCCACCATAGATTCTGGCAGAGGAATCTATTACCCATGAAAAGGTGTATGTGCCATCCCCGTGGTTGTCAATACTCGACCTGCCTGGAACCGCTGTTGAGTCGGGGTAGAGGAGGAATATGTGACTCCGTGTGAAGTCAATTCCAGAAGTCGTGTCAATCCCGGGCCTCAGGTCAGAGATCAAAGCAAAAACACTGTCTCGAAGCACGACTCCCGTATCTCCGGAATCCGGCCGCGTGTAAATTATCTGTGGTGATATGTTGTCATAGAGAAAATTGATTGTGTCGGTGACTGTGTTCCCGATACTATCCATCAAAACGAGTCTGATCCGGTATAGTCCATCCATTGCACCATTAGGGATTAACGCCGAATTGGGCATGAAATAAAAGAGTGTGTCTCCACTGTTTAATAGGGCGCCGGGCATTACAGAGCTATCCGGTGCAGTCAAAGTCACGCCAACACTTTCAACGCCACATCCTGTGTCCTTCACATAAAACACAAGTGAATCCAGAGTATCACGCAGCATGGTATTCGGTGAAGGAAAGGCATAGAGAAGGGCTGGCGGTGATGTATCAATTCTAAATCTGATGGAATCTGAAAGACTATTACCAGCGCTGTCTGCAACATAAAATTCAAGTCTATAACGGCCATCTGTCAGTGATTTTGCATCCTTCAGCGAGCCTGTTCGAAAATTCCTCCCTCCTATCCTTCCCCCACGCACTTTGTGCGTGGGAGGAATAAGGTGGAGGGCAAATCTTTCATTAAAAATCAAAGGTTTTGAAATTTTTCGAACAGGTTCATCCTTCAGCGTTTGAGGATAAAAGATTAAGGTGTCAGGGTATCTATAAACATAGTGCCCACCCACGGGTATAGTGTCACGGAACAGAGCGGCCCTTGCAACATCAAGATTAACTCCTGAGACATTGTCGGTGAAAACAACTACAATGCTGTCAAGCTGTGAATTGGCGAGTGTCTGACCATTTGCCGGGATGGACGTATCCACTGCAGGTGGTTGAGTGTCATAGGTTAACAAAAATGTGTCCACAGTGGAATTCATTGCCTGATCAAAAACTTTTAAAATTAGCTGGTAGTGACCATCGGCAACACCGTTCCTCGGTAAAGGAGGGTCTGGATAGAAATAGAAAAAAGTATCCGATTCAAACACGGTTTCCCCGCTTACATTCCCTGAAGGGCCAATTAGCGAAACTGATGTACTGTCTCTGTAAACACCACTTAATGAGTCAATGACAAAGATTTTAATTGTATCAAGCCTGCTAACGATTGAGCCCCCAGCGGGTTCTATTCTCACCGAAGGACTCTCGCTGTCG
>WFZT01000177.1 GCA_015489415.1 Caldifarciminota bacterium
AAGCCCTTCAAGGCACCAGAAGAAATTATCAGAGAAGTCAGGGAAGAAAGGAATGCCAGCTTCACCGATTTGTATTGACGCCAGCTTTCTGGTTAGATTATTGCTCTCTCCAGACCCTGGGTTTCAGCAGGTGGAATTATGGGAAAAATGGCATAGAGAAGGTCGTAAGATAATTGCTCCTACCTTAATTTTTTACGAAATAGCAAATGCCCTACACAGGTATTTTGTCCATAATGAACTCAGTCAGAATGAGGTTTTTGAATTGCTATCTATCGCCCTTGAATTCGACATAGCTTTATATGGTGATAATGAACTACACAAAAGAGCAGTTGAAATGGCCCAAGAATTTAACCTTCCAGCCACTTACGATGCCCATTATCTTGCACTTGCAGAACGATTCGGGGCAGAATTCTGGACAGCAGATAAGAAGTTAGCAAATTCTTTGCGAGGCAAAATGCCAAGAATACATCTTTTACAAGATAGTTGATAACTAAGGCATTTCTTAGAACACACCGCACTTCTTGAGGTTTCTTCTGAAGTGCTCAATCATTATAACATTCCATTCAAAGGGGTGATCAAATTGAAACTGAGATTAGAAGACCTGAAGTCTGGACTTAATGAATTCTGGGCTTCTTACACTGATGAAGACCTGGACCTGAAAAACCAGGACTTCGAGCTGGTTAACAAACTGGACCTTTATATCAGGGCAGTTAAGCGCGGCCGTAATGTGGAGCTCACCCTTGAGGCAACCTACACCCTCAGGCTTACCTGCGCGAGATGCCTCGATGAATTCAATAAAAAATTCAACGAAAAGGAAACTTACTACATCAAAATTGGCAAGGAACCTTTTTTTGAGGAAAAGTCTCTCAAAGAACGCGACATATTCACACAATTTATTGAGACCGACGAAATAGATGTGGTTCCATTTGTAAGGGAAATGGTTATCCTTTCAGTTCCAATGAAGCCACTCTGCAAACCTGATTGTAAAGGACTCTGCCCTGTCTGCGGTGTCAACTGGAACTACGAAACATGTGAGCACATGAATCAGCCAAAGGTTGATACCAGAATGGCCAAACTGCTTGAATTAAAATCCAAGCTTGGCATGTAAGGAGGTTGAGATATGAAACTTGTTGAATGTGTACCCAATTTTTCAGAAGGAAGAAGGGAAGAAGTTGTTAATCAGATTGTTGCTGAAATTACAAAGGTTCCGGGTGTCAAACTCCTCGATAAAGAGATGGACCCGGATCACAACAGAAGTGTTATCACATTTGTTGCTCCACCTGAGGCAGCCGTGGAGGCAGCATTTAACGCTACAAAAAAGGCAGCAGAGCTCATTGACCTGAACAAGCATAAAGGTGCACACCCAAGGATTGGGGCCACGGATGTCATTCCATTTGTGCCTTTAAAAGATATAACCGTTGAGGAATGTGTGGAGCTCGCTCATAAGCTTGCCAAAAGGATTGCCGACGAACTCAATATCCCGGTTTACCTTTACGAGGAAGCTGCAACAAGACCGGAGCGCAAAGACCTCGCATGGATTAGAAAAGGGGAATTTGAGGGCTTGCGGGAAGCAATTAAAACCGACCCTGATAGAAAGCCTGATTACGGTCCATCAGAATTGCATCCTACTGCAGGTGCCACGGTGGTGGGGGTGAGGAAGTTTCTCATTGCCTACAACGTCAATCTTGGAACCAACGACCTCAAGATTGCAAAGAAAATTGCCCGCAGGGTGAGAGCAAAGCACGGTGGACTCTCAGCTGTAAAGGCCCTCGGATTCGAGTTGCCAAATCGCGGAATTGTGCAGGTTTCCATGAATCTTGTGGATTTTGAGAAGTCACCGGTTTATCTTGCCTTTGAGCTTGTCAAACTCTTAGCCGAAAGGTACGGTGTGCCTGTAATTGGCTCTGAAATTGTGGGACTCATTCCGCAGAAAGCCCTGACTCAGGTGGCAGATTTTTATCTAAGGCTTGAGGACTTCAAGGATGATCAGATTCTTGAAAATAAGCTCGGTTATGACAATCCAGTTGAGGAGTTTGTCACTGAGCTTTCCCTTCCAACTCCCACACCTGGTGGTGGAGCAGCCTCTGCTCTCTCCCTTGCACTTTCCTATGCTCTGCTTTCAATGGTTGCAGGTCTGACCCTTAAGAGTAAAAAGTATGAAGGAGCATGGGACATCGCAAAGGAGGTGCAGAATAGGGCTTATGCGGGAATTAAAAAGGCACTTGAGCTTATGAAAGAGGATACAGAGGCATTTAACGAGGTAATGGAGAGCTTCAAACTGCCAAAGAACACGGAAGAGGAGAAAAAGGCAAGAAAGGAGGCCATTCAGAAGGCACTCAAAAAGGCGACAGATGTGCCCCTCAGAACAATGGAAGCTGCCTTTGATACAACAGGGGATTTAAAGGCATTACTGGAGCATGGGAATAAGAATGCCATCTCCGATGTGGGAGTTGCGGCGCTTCAGGCAAGGGCTGCCTATGATGGGGCAAAGATGAACGTCCTCATCAACCTTGGCTCGATAAAGGATGAGGAGTTTGTGAAATCTATCCGTTCAAAATTGGACGAAATGGACTCCACATTTTATAAGGATATCGAGGAAGTTGTTGAAGGGGTAAAGAAGGAGCTCGGGTAAGGGGTAGAATCTTTTTGAGCTTTGATTTTGGGTATAAATTTGGGGCCGCTTGCGAAGCAAGCGGCCCCCAAAGGTTTGGAAATTTAAGAGGTAAGCCCTCACCCCAGCCCTCTCCCACTTCGTGAGAGAGGGAGATTTTTGAAAAAATTGCTCAGCGGAAGCAAATTCTTTTGAAAATCGAGGATGCTAAAAATTTTTCAACCTAATGGTTATCACTTCTCCAGAATTGCAAGGAGTTTTTCAACCACCTCATCAACTCCCACTGTCCTGTAACAGTCGTAAGTACCAAGAGGACAGGTGCGTTTGAAGCAGGGAGAGCAGGGAATTTGGTGGTAGATATAAAATCCCCGCTCACCAAAGGGGGCTGTCCAGCCGGGATCAGTGGATAAAAATATTGTTAAAACCTTCGTCCCTGCTGCTATTCCGAGGTGTGAAAGTCCGGAATCTATGGCAAGCAGGGCCCTTGCTCGAGAAAGGATACAAACCGTCTCTCTCAAGCTCGTTTTTCCAACAAGATTGACGAAATCATTGAGCCCCTTTGCTTTTCCCACATCCCCCGGTCCCCCAAGAAACACCACCTGAAATCTCCTCTTCTCAATCCTTTTTGCCACTTCTATGAAATTTTCAAGAGGCCATTCCTTGGCAGGACCGTAGTTGGCAAATGGACTCATGGCAACAAACTTCTCCATCTCAAACTCCGATTCACATCCCTCTACTTCCACCCTGGGTTCCATTACCTGAGGCTCTATTCCGAGGGGTCTCGCAAGTCTCAGATAACTCAGCAAGATATGTTCCTTTCTCCAGAATTCTCGCCTCTTTACCACGTGAGTCAGAAGAAATGAACGCCCATCCCCGTCAAATCCAATTCTGATCCCCGGATGAGCAAGCCACATCGCAAAGGCAGAGGAAAAAGAATAGGGAACCACTACACCGACATCAAACTTTCGCCTCATCTTAAGCGAAATCCCTAAAAGCTCCTTCCTTGAAGAAAATTTGTGGCATTTTATGATACCCTCAAAAACAGGGGTAACCCTTACATGGCATATTCCCTCAATCTGATGTCCCTTCTTCAGATTCGAAATTAACGGGATAGAATTTACTGCGTCACCAATCCAGTTGGGGATTCTGACCAGTATTTTCATTCAAAATTCAGGACTTTGATCTTGATTCTGCCGACAATGGAGATGATTTCTGTTTGCTTATCAATCCCGCCCGTTTTTAGCATTATATGCCGTGCACTTGCTGGAAATTCGTTGAAAATCGAGTCCACAAATACCCATCTTCCACCGATCCATACGGCATTCCAGGCGTGGTAATAATAAGCACCATTGGCATAAATTAGCCCTACAACAACCCGTGTAGGAATACCTGCCGCCCTTGCCACTGCTCCAAAGAGGACTGCGTGTTCATTGCAATCCCCTCTCTTTGATTCAAGTACCTCGAGGGCCGATGGAATGGTAACCGTGGGCTTTTTCTCAATGTAGTTATAGACCCAGTCCTTAATTCTCTCCACTTTCTCTACGTCATTTTCCAAGCCCGATGTTAGATTCATGGCAATGTCTCGAATCCGAGGGTCATCTGACTGCATAAATTCATCTGGCATGAGATACTTCTTAACAGAATCGGGAATTTCCGTGGAGGCGGACAGTGTGGAGAGGTCCGGGACATCAATTTTGATTACAGCAAAATCTTTGCCTTTTTTTATAAGCTTCTGGCCATCCAGTGTGAGATCAAGGAAGTTAGGATCAATATTTGAGAGCTCAAGCTCCACCGATTTTGCATCCTGGGGTACATTACCCTCAGGAACAACGGCAAAGAGACGCAGAAGGTCCACTGACTGGTTTTGTATCCTTGTAGCTACTTCTTCTGGCTCATCAATGCTCACGATACCGAGGGCTCCTTCATCACGGATTATTCTGCCGTTGTAAACATAGGTGTGGGTTGTATATCCGAGGTACTTCAGCACGTATTCCTTTGCTTTAACCTTCTTGCCCTGATATGAAAGGAACTTGTATGTAATCTTTAAAAGCTGTGCGTCTTCAATGGTGAAAGTGGATGGGTCGTAGAGTTTAAATGTTTTAGGTATGGGTTTATTGAGAATCATACGAGCGTGGAGAAGGGTTGGAACAAGGAATTTATCAGCGGGGAGTTCTCTTGATGGCCCTTGTCTGCCGTTCATTTCCACTGAAACTTTCATAGATTTCCCGGTCCTCTTGCCAGTAGATTTCACCCTCTGGTCACCAGTTGAAAGGAAAAATTCAAAAGATTTGAGCTTGAGCGTCTTATCGGCTTGGACAACGGTTGTGGTGTTGAGGCTTTTGGGCTGACCAAGCATTTTAAGGTCCATCACAGTAGTTTCTCGGATTTCGTAGCCACTCGTTTTTCTGTCAATTTCAATGTGGGTGTATCCGATTTTGTAGCTCTTCACATAGACTCCTAACCACTGCTCAAATCTGGCCTGAAGAGAGCCAATTATAAAAATTGCAATCAATAGTTTTCTCATATCTGACCTCCAGTGGGTTTAATTATACGACTTCTATTCTTCGTTTTCATGTGGAGGTGAGACTGTTTGAAAAGTCCACCGAAATTTCATCTTCTTCACCTGACAAGGAGTGATTAAGTGGCAAAATAGACGAGCCCAAAATTTTGCTTACCATAATTTTCCCATTCCACCCCGGCCCTCCCTTCCCGGAGGGAAGGGAGGGTGATAAGAGCTGAACTACTTGATTCCCTCGAAGAAGCACATTCCCGCTCACCAGGGGCATCCCGTACATAACGAAGGTAACTTTTTCGTAATGCTCTGTGGAATGACATATATAGACACCCCACCCTTTCTGCCAGGCTCACGTGTATTTGCCTTAAGTTGGGAGAGGTAATATACTTTTACCCCTTGATTCAGGTAGGAGTGGAAAATGACGGGAGAAAAGCGCATAGACCTTCATACACATACCACGTGCTCGGATGGAATTTATCCACCTGAGCAGCTAATAGAAAAGGCAGCGTTCGTAGGATTGAGCGTTATTTCGGTAACGGACCATGATACAGTTGCCTGCCTTGACCGTGCCATAGAGCATGGCAAACGCATGGGACTCGAAGAGGTCGTCCCGGGAGTTGAGCTCTCATCTGAGGAAAATAAGCATGAAGTGCACATACTCGGCTATTACATGGACTACCAAGATCCGGACTTTCTAAAAGCTCTGAGGGCATTCAGAGAAGAGCGATTGAACAGGGCAAGAAAGATGGCAAGGATTCTTCAGGACCTCGGGCTTGATGTGACCTTTGACGAAATTCTTATGGCTGCCGGTAGCAGTATGAACATAGGGCGTCCTCATGTGGCCAAAGTTCTGCTTGATAAAGGGTACGTCTCATCCACACAGGAAGCATTTGACAAATATATTGCTGAGGGTCGACCAGCCTACGTGCCAAAATTCAAAATCTCACCTGAAGAAGCGGTGGAGTTGATTTTAAGAGCAGGTGGCGTGCCTGTTTACGCTCATCCTGGAAAGACTGGCGATCCGGACCATGTGATTTATCTTGTAAAATACGGGCTTATGGGCGTCGAGGTCTGGCACCCTGAAAATTCGCCTGAAATCCAGAAGGTACTCATTGAAATTGCTGATAGATTTGGACTTATCAAAACCGGCGGTACCGATTTCCACGGTGAGGGCAGAAGCAAGGCCCCACTTGGCTCAATTGATGTACCTTACGAAAGTTACATTGAATTAAAACGTGCCCGGTCACGGGCAAAAATTTAACAGGGAGAGTGCCATGCTTAAGTCAATTGAATGGGAAGGGAATTATCTTGTCATCATTGATCAAACAAAACTACCCGAAAAAATAGAATACGTAGAGCTTCACAGCGTTTCAGATGTTTATGATGCCATTGTTTCAATGAAACTGCGTGGGGCTCCTCTGATCGGTGTGGCAGCAGCCTACGGCGTACTGCTCGGAGTGCTTGAGGGTAGAAATCCTTATATGGTCATTGAACAGTTAAAGAAATCGCGTCCAACGGCGGTTAATCTATTCCGTGCCCTTGACGAGATTCAGGAAGTTATTGATGAAGGTGGCGATTTAGTTGCCATCGAGGAGAAGGCAAAGGAAATAGAAAATCGGGAAATAGAGGCGTCCAATAGGATTGGTGATACTGGACTCGAGATAGTTCCGGAAAAAGCAAGAATCTTAACCATCTGCAATACCGGCATTTTTGCTACACCTGGCATAGGAACAGCCCTTGCAGTGGTCTACAAAGCACATGAAGCCGGCAAGTTGAAGCAGGTTTATTCCCTCGAGACCAGACCTGTGCTTCAGGGAGCAAGACTCACGGTTTACGAGCTCATGGAGGCGGAAATTGACGTGACCCTCGTTGTGGACAGCATGGCTGGCATTCTCATGGACAGAGGGATGATAGACCTCGTTATTGTAGGCGCAGATCGAGTTGCCCGTAATGGTGATTTTGCCAACAAGATAGGAACCCTGCCACTTGCGATTCTTGCAAATCATTTCAAAGTTCCGTTTTTCACTGCCCTACCCACCACGACAATTGATTTGAGCATTAAATCCGGCGACGAGATTCCCATTGAGGAAAGAGACCCAGAAGAAGTTAAAAAAGTGATGGGGCACTACATTACAAGAAAGGATGCAAAGGCTCTAAACTACGCCTTTGACGTCACACCGGCAAGGTATGTTGCCGGTTATATCACAGAGAAGGGGATACTCACGCCACCTTTTGAACTATGAAGTTTTTCATTAAAACTTACGGCTGTAAGATCAATCAGTACGATTCGGCAGTCCTTAGGGGACATCTTCTGTCACAGGGTTTCGAGGAGACTGAGAACCTCGAAGATGCCGATATGATTTTTCTAAATTCGTGTGTTGTGACCCATAGAGCGGAGCGGGATGCTCGTCATTTTTTAAATAGAATCCGCAGGAAAAAGAAGGCAGGGGCAAAGGTGTTCTTCACCGGGTGTGGTGCCAATTTTATGCCAGAGCCCGAAGATGAGGGGATATTCTTTGGAGATTTCAACACTCTTTCAAAGATTCTTGGCATTACACGCCAGTTTCCGGTCTTCACCCGCACGCGCCCTTTTGTCAAAATCCAGGAGGGATGTGATTTTAAATGCACCTATTGCGTTGTTCCAAGGGTCAGAGGCACTTCGAGATCAAGGCCATCAGCTGAAATTTTAGATGAAATTAGATTCCATCTCGAGCACGGTGCAAAAGAGATCGTGCTTACAGGCACGCAGATCGGGCATTGGGGGAGGGAATGGGGGCTCAAGCTGGAGGATTTGATTTCTGAAATTTTAATGATTGATGGAGAATTTCGGCTGCGGATTTCTTCTATCGCGCCGGTGCACGTGAGTGACAGACTAATTGAGCTTTTCAGGGAAAATCCCCACAGGCTTGCTCCGCATTTTCATATTTCTTTGCAATCAGGCTCAGAGAAGGTCTTAAAGGATATGAAGCGCCCCTACTCAATCGGAAAGTATGTCTCCATCGTTCAGAAGATTAAGGATGAGATTCCAGGAGTGGCTATAGGAACTGACATAATTGTCGGCTTTCCGACAGAGACGGATGAGGATTTTGAGAAAACTTTGAGGCTTGTGGAAGACATGCCATTTGCTTATTTGCACGTCTTTGAATACTCACCAAGGCCTGGGACCGAGGCATTTAGTCTTGGAGACATTCCATCGAATGTGAAAAAAGAGCGGGTCAAAAGGCTACTTGCACTTGTCGAAGAAAAACGACAAAGTTTCAAGAGAGAAAATATCGGCAGGAAGCTCCTTGCGCTTGTTGAATCAAGTAAGAATGGCAGTTTTGTGGGTACAACAGGAAATTACCTCAGGGTCCATATCAAGGGTGAAAGAATTAAGGAAGGGGAATTTAAAGAAGTTCTGATTAAAGAGCCTTTACCACAGGACCGGGACGTCATCGGGATAGTGGCCACGAGATAGGTGGTAGACCGGGCAAGAAGCTCTGTAGTAGTTCATTGCTACATTTTAGCAATGTTGTGGGCGTACAAATCCTTTAAAAACATGTTCTCCTTCACATTCGCGTGCTCTTTGCGAAAATCTTGTTATTCTAAGGGTTTGCTTATATAATAAGTGGAAATTTTCCAAAACATGTTGGAGGTGTGTAATGGCAACTATTAAAAGAATTTCAGGAGCCCTTGTTGTAGGAACAGGGATGAGCGGGGTGAAAATGAACGAAATCGTCTGGGTGGGGAAAATCGGACTCATTGGCGAAGTTATCCGACTCGAAGGAGACGACGCATATATCCAGGTTTATGAGGACACATCAGGACTCTTCGTTGGAGAGCCCATTGAGCCTACAGGTCAGTCCCTTATCGTGGAGCTCGGCCCCGGATTGCTATTCAACGCATTTGATGGGATTCAGAGACCCCTCGAAAAGATCAGAGAGGAGAAGGGGGATTTTATTGAAAGAGGTGTTCATACAGTTGCTCTAAATAGAGAGAAAAAATGGACTTTTGAGCCTATTGTTAAAAAGGGTGACAAGGTGGGGCCCGGCGACAAGCTTGGTAAAGTGCAGGAGACCCCATCCATTGTCCACTACATCATGATGCCTCCCAATATGAAAGAGGGAGTTGTTAAAGAGGCAAGGAAGGGTGATTTTACCATCGAGGAACCAGTTGTAATTTTAGAGGACGGTCGTGAAATCAAGATGTTCCACAAGTGGCCTGTTAGGATTCCACGTCCTTCCAAAAAGAGATTAAGACCTGTGGTTCCTTTGATGACCGGTCAGAGAATTTTAGATTTCTTCTTCCCCATTGCTCTCGGTGGAAGTGCTGCGCTTCCCGGTGGATTTGGTACAGGGAAAACGGTGCTTGAGCAGACACTTGCAAAGTACTCACTGGTTGACGTTGTTGTATATATCGGATGCGGTGAGCGTGGTAACGAGATGACCGAGGTTCTTGTGGAATTCCCCGAGCTTGAGGACCCACAGAGGGGTGGGCCTCTCATGGGTAGAACAGTTCTGGTAGTTAACACCTCCAACATGCCAGTTGCTGCCCGTGAGGCTTCCATTTACACGGGGATCACCATCGCAGAGTATTACAGAGATATGGGATACAACACGCTTCTGCTTGCTGACTCCACTTCAAGGTGGGCAGAGGCTCTTCGCGAGATTTCTTCACGTCTTGAGGAAATGCCCGGTGAGGAAGGTTATCCCACATATCTGCACGCAAAGCTGGCAGGATTCTATGAGCGTGCAGGACGTGTGGAAACCCTTGGCAAAGGCGATGAGCAGGGCTCGGTCACCGTGGTTGGGGCGGTTTCACCTCCAGGTGGTGACTATTCCGAGCCTGTTACGCAGAGTACCATGCGCGTGACCGGTGCTCTCTGGGCACTGGATACAGACCTTGCCCACAGAAGGCATTTCCCCGCAATCAACTGGCTTAGAAGCTACACCCTTTATTATCCACTGATTGAAAAATGGTATCTTGAAAATGTCACAAAAGACTGGAGCGAATACAGAAGATGGGCTGGAGAAATGCTCCAGAGAGACGCTGAACTCCAGGAAATCGTCCAGCTCGTTGGTCCGGATGCCCTTCACGACCACGAAAGGCTCATGCTCGAGACAGGAAAGCTCATACGTGAAGCATTCCTGCAGCAGAATGCATTCCACGAGGTTGATGCGTCCTGTCCCACTGACAAACTTTTCGGGATGATTAAAATTATCAGATTCTTCTACGAAACAGCAGAAAAGGCATTGAAAGAACAAACTGCAACAATTGAAACAATAACCACACTGCCCGAACTCGAGGAGATCACAAGGCTCAAAGAGCTGCCCGTAGATAAGTTTAATGAGAAGGTGAAAGAGATTGAGGCCTCGCTTGTGGCCAAGCTCTTGGGTGAGAAGAAGGCAGCTTAGATATTTAGAAAATGAGTGAATTTGCTGACGTCCCCGCTTTGCGGGGCGTCCGCCCCGCAAAGCGGGGACGTCAGCTCCTTTTTAATTTTCAACACAGGGAGGCTTAACTCAAAATGGCTAAGAAAAACGAGTACCCCATCCACGAAATCGAAAAGAAATGGCAGAAATGGTGGGAAGAAATAGGACTCCATAAGACAAAAGAGAACCCCCAGAACAAATACTACGTCCTCGAAATGTTCCCCTATCCATCCGGCGACCTTCACATGGGACACCTCAAAAATTACGTTATTGGCGATGTGGTTGCTCGTGTAAAACTCATGGAAGGCTTTGATATTCTACATCCCATGGGATGGGATGCCTTTGGACTGCCCGCTGAGAATGCCGCTATCAAACACGGAATTGACCCCAAGGAGTGGACTTACAAAAACATTAACACCTACAAAGAGACCCTCAAAAGTATCGGGATAACCTACGATTGGGACCGAGAGATTGCCACCTGTGCCCCAGATTACTACAAATGGACTCAGTGGATTTTCCTTTTCCTCTACAAAAAAGGCCTTGCCTACAGGAAAAACGAATACGTCAACTGGTGTCCAAACTGTAAGACAGTGCTTGCCAATGAGCAGGTAATAGAGGGGAAATGCGAAAGATGCGGAACACCTGTCGTTAAGAAAAAGCTCGAGCAGTGGTTTTTCAAAATCACCGACTATGCTGAGAGACTGCTTGAGGATTTGAAGCTCCTTGAGGGTAAATGGCCTCCAAAAATCATTAAGATGCAGGAGAACTGGATTGGGAAGTCCGAGGGGACTGAAATTGTTTTCATGTATCAGGATGGGAAAACGAGACTCCCTGTGTTTACCACAAGGGCAGATACAGTTTTTGGTGTTACATTCATAACCATCGCACCGGAGCACGAGATTCTTGAAACCATTTTAAAAGATTCTCCCAACAGGGAAGAGGTTGAAAAATACATCCAGGAGGCGCTCCAGAAGACTGAGATGGAGCGCACCGCTGAGGAGAAAGAAAAGACGGGAATTTTCACAGGCACATATGCCATCCATCCACTTACAGGTGAGAAGGTTCAAATCTGGGTCGCGGATTATGTTCTTGCCAACTACGGAACGGGAATCGTGATGGGCGTGCCTGCCCATGACGAGAGGGATTACCAGTTTGCCAAAAAGTACGGCATTCCCATTATCAATGTTATCAAGCCACCTGAGGGGGAGATTGAGGAAGGAGAGCTTTACACAGGCTATGGAATAATGGTAAATTCCGGTGAATTTAGCGGACTCACCTCTGAAGAGGGTATCAAAGCACTTCAGAAAAAATTAAAAGAGCTCGGACTTGGTGGGCCAGCAGTGAGCTACAGGCTCAAGGATTGGCTGATTTCAAGGCAGCGTTACTGGGGGGCACCCATACCGGTGGTGCACTGTCCAAAGTGCGGCGTGGTGCCAGTTCCAGAGGACCAGCTTCCAGTTAAACTTCCCGAAAATATCAAAAGTTTCATGCCCCAGGGTCGCTCACCCCTTGAGGATGTGGAAGAGTTTATGAACACCACCTGTCCAAAGTGCGGCGGGCCGGCAAGACGCGACCCTGACACCATGGACACATTCGTGGATTCTTCATGGTATTATTTGAGATACACTGATCCCCACAACGACCACGAGCCTTTCAGCAAGGAAGAGGCAAATAAATGGATGCCCGTTGACCAGTATATCGGCGGTGCTGAGCATGCGACAAAGCACCTGATTTACGCAAGATTTATCAACAAAGTTTTTTACGATGAAGGGATGGTTCCTGCTCCTGAGCCTTTCTCAGCACTCTTTACGCAGGGATTGGTTCACAAAAAATTCTACTGGTGCCCCAAATGTCTTGAAGTTGTTGAGGAAAAGGACGTCGAATTCAAAGAGATTAACGGCGAAAAGGTTCCATTCCATACAAAATGCGGCACTCAGTTGGAAGAACGCGTGGAAATGATGTCAAAGTCAAGAGGTAACGTGGTGCGCGTGGGGCCGTTTGTTCGGGAGCATGGAGCTGATGTTGCGAGGATAACCATCCTCTTTGCCGGTCCTGCTGAGAAGGACATGGAGTGGACAGATGCCGGCGTCGAGGGTGCCAAAAGATTTCTGAACCGCGTGTGGCGTCTCTATCAGGAAAACCTTGATAAGATTAACAAATCTGGTGAAGTTGACCCGGATAAGATGAGCGACGAAGAGAAAAAACTCTACGTGACGCTTCAGAGAACCATTTACGAGGTGAGAAAAGACTCCACAGAGTTTCATTTCAACACGGCAATTGCAAGAATTATGGAGCTTGTGAATGCGCTCTATACATTCAAGGATACCAGCAGTCCTGTTTTTGCCCTCAGCCTTCAGAAATTAGTTCTGCTCCTTGCACCTTTTGCACCACATCTTGCGGAAGAGCTCTGGCATCAGCTCGGCCACGAGGAATCTGTTTTCAAAAACAGATTCCCGGAGTACGATGAGAAATACCTCACCCACGATACAGTTGAAATTCCGGTTCAGATAAACGGAAAGGTAAGGAGCAGGCTCGAGGTTCCGCTCGATTCAGATAAAGATAGCGTACTTGAGATTGCTCTTGCAGATAAAAAGGTTAAAAGATTTGTTGAGGGCAAAGAAATTGTGAAGGTAATTTATGTGCCCAA
>WFZT01000178.1 GCA_015489415.1 Caldifarciminota bacterium
CAGACGTGGAGACGCCATAGTCGCGATAGCAGACTTTATTTCAAAATATCTGGGTAAGCCCGTCTCTGCAATACTGTTTTTCGCTCTTGCTATTATTGCAATTTATCCGATATTCAAGGGCTTCAAGCTCCCTTCGGTAAAAATCCCATCCATCAGTCTTCCCAAACCGAGGAAAAGGCCACAGAAAACCACTCGCCAGAGCGACCAGATCGAAGAAGAAATTGAGGTGGTAGAAACAGAGCAAGAAGAGGAGCGTCCTTCCAAAATCGAGGAGAAAAAATCCGTTTTCGAAGAGCTCTCTTCTATTGCAGAAGAGTCATCCAATGAGCCACTCGAGTTTGGAATCCATGAGGTGAGAGAGGAAAGCTCGTCGGAAATCGTGGACGCCCCTCGTGTGGAATCCCCACCTATGCCAAAGACAGAGGCGCTTATTCCTCTGCTTCGACATGAGCCTATCGCAACAACTGAGGCAAACGAAGAAGAGTGTGAGAAAAACGCTCGATTGATTGAGGAAAAATTACGAGAATTTAATGTAAAGGGCCGAGTGGTGAACTACTACCCTGGGCCAGTCGTTACAAGATACGAATTCGAGCCGGCCCCCGGCGTGAAACTTTCAAAAATTGTGGGTCTCTCCGATGACCTCGCACTGAGGATGAAATCAAATAAAATTAGAATCATCGCTCCATTACCGGACAAAGGTCTAATAGGCATCGAAGTCCCCAATAAAAAACGGAGAATCGTCTATTTTAAGGAGCTCGTCGAGCAAGAAGACTTCAAAAAACTTAAATCAAAGCTCAGCTTTGCCCTTGGAGTTGATACAGCAGGTTTCCCGAGGTATGCGGACCTGGCGAAGATGCCTCATCTCCTTATTGCTGGTGCAACCGGCTCAGGTAAGTCCGTTTGCATCAACACCATAATTACCAGCATCCTCTTTAGGGCAAGCTACCAGGAAGTAAGATTCCTGATGATAGACCCCAAAAGGATCGAGCTCTCGTTTTATGAGGGAATTCCCCATCTCATCATGCCTGTTATCAAAGAGAGGAAAGAAGCGGCTAAAAATCTCAAGAAAATGGTCGCCCTCATGGACCTGAGATATAAACACTTCGCCCGTGATGGTGTCCGTGATATCGAAAGCCACAATAAAACAGTGAAAGACAGGCCAGGAGATGAACCCCTCCCATATGTTGTAATAATCATTGATGAGTTTGCAGACCTAATTTTAACTATCGGAAAAGAAATCGAGGAGCCTCTTGCCAAGCTTGCTCAGATGGCAAGGGCTGTGGGAATCCATCTTGTTGTTGCGACACAGAGGCCTTCGGTTGATGTAATCACCGGTATGATTAAGGCCAACTTTCCTGTGAGAATAGCATTCAAGGTGCCTTCGAGGGTTGATTCAAAGACAATTCTCGACGAGATGGGGGCGGAGAAACTCCTTGGAATGGGTGACATGCTTTTTATTCCCCCTGGGACATCTGAGCCTGTAAGACTTCATGGACCTTATATTTCAGAGGAAGAGACCAAGCGTATCTCCAGTGAAATAACAAAAGAGTACCTGAGCTATAGGTTCAAAGAGCTATTTGGTGATAACCCTTATGTTCCAGAGCTCATCGACATGATTTTGCATAAAGGATTCCTCATCTCTCTAACTCGCAGCGACGAACCCGGACTCAAAGAAAGGTTTGAAATTCTAATTTCGCGCGGCGCCAGAGTACTTCATTTGCCAGAGGAAGAGGTGAGGCAAAAGCTCAATCTTCTCAAGTCCACATACTACCCGGAGATGAAGGAGCTCGAAGATTTCGATTTGCTTGTGGATGAAGAGGCAACGGAAATTTCAGGATTTGGTGAGGGATACGACCCTCTTATTTTTGATGCGGCGAGACTTGTTGTCCAGCGAAAGAATGCGTCAGCAACCTTTTTACAGCGTCGCTTGAAGATTGGATTTGCCCGCGCGGCGCGTATCATTGACCAGCTTGAAGAGGCCGGAATAGTGGGTCCACCAGAGGGCTCAAAACCAAGACAGGTATTGGTGGGGCCTGATGGGCTTGAAGAGAAAATCAAAAAAATGATGGAGTAAGCCATGAGAGCTGTCATTCAGAGGGTTAACGAGGCAAGTGTGTGGGTTGAAGGCAAAAAAATAGCCTCAATCGGCAGAGGAATAGTCATTTTGCTTGGTATCGAGAAGAAGGATACCCCGAAAGAACTTGTAAAAATGGTAGATAAATGCCTGAATTTGAGAATTTTCGAGGACAGTGAAGAGAAAATGAACGAGTCAGTTCTCGACAGAAATTACGAGCTTCTTGTGGTACCAAACTTCACGGTCGCGTCCCATATCAAGAAGGGCAGGCGTCCGTCTTTCGACAATGCAATGGAGCCAGGGAAGGCAATGCACATGTTCACTCAGTTTGTAAAAACCATCTGGGAGATGGGAATAAACGTGTCCTCTGGCCAGTTTGGTGCTCACATGCATGTTGCATTAGTCAATGATGGGCCTGTAACTTTTATAATCGAAGTATGAGGAGGAATAAAATGAGCGAAATCAAGGAAGTAATAGTTTATATAGATTTTGGAGAATGTGAGCTAAAAGTCGTAGCCTACGCTGCACGTCTGGCACAGATTTTCAACGCTGAGCTCACGTTGATGCATACACTTCATACTGGTTACGATTACTTTGAAGTCGGAGGATATGGCAAGTCTATTGAAGTGGCATACGAAAGGGCACTCCTTAAAGCCAGAAGACTAATAGATGAGTATATATCTGAAATCAACAAGGTTTTCCCCATTAACATCAGGAAGAAACTTGCTTCAGGACATCCCATTGATGAGTTTATAAACTTTGTAAATGCCAGAAATGGACTCGCCGTGCTACCAAACCATGTTAAATCCAGAAAAATCAGATTTATCAGCCCAAAGATTGTTCATAAAGCCATTAGAAAACTCCATACTAACATGGTATTCGTTGATGGCGAATTCCTGCCACGTATTGACAGGATTCATATTGAGAAAGTTCTGGTGCCAGTGGATTTTTCTGAATATTCAAAAGCTGCGTTAAAGTTTGCTTTACAGCTTGGCGCAAAAGTTCATGCCATTACGGTTATCCATCCCCCAAGGTTCTCACCGGATTTGCTCGATGAAGTGGAACTGGATTACAATGAATTTATCTCTGCTTTGGAGTATGAGGCAAGGAAAAAATTGGGGGACCTTGTAAAAGAACTTGGTGGCGAGGATGTTGAAACAGAGGTTGTTGAAGGTGAGCCTCCACAAAAAATCCTCGAAGCATCGAGGGAGAAATTTGACCTCATTGTGATGGGTATCAAAGGCCGTTCAAAATCTGAAAAACTCATCGTAGGCGGTGTTACCGAGCAGGTGGTAGAATTTTCAGAGGTGCCCGTCGCGGTTATCCGGTCGTTTTAAAAAGACCGAAATGCCCCTTTTATGTAAATAAACGAGGCCAAATCCAGTAAGTGTCAATTCCGCAAGGGTAACAACAAGCCTGGCGAGTACTGAGATAAATGATGCCATGTAGCCAGGAGTGGATTTTGCCAGAAGATAAGCCATTACTCCTTCTCTAATTCCAAGCCCTCCGGGCACAAAAATGGCAAAAAGCCC
>WFZT01000179.1 GCA_015489415.1 Caldifarciminota bacterium
CTTGATGCCGAGGATATCATGATACCGACACACAAATTCCCGTTTTTCCCTGTGGATACTCCCAGAGAAAGGATTATAGAAAACGTTAGAAAACTGCATTATAACAAGGTTTTGCTCTACAAAAACACCATTGACAATGTCATTGGTCTGATTCATATTAAAGACCTGATACTTGGCGAGGGAAACCCCGTTGAAATTAAAAGATACCTGAGACCATACGCCATTGCGTACAGTGATAGTCCGCTCCACAGGGTCGTCGAAGCGATAAAAGAAAAGCAGACGACAGTTTCAATTGTTGTTGACGAATACGGTTCTGTCATTGGTGTTATAACTATTGAAAAGATACTGGGGGAGCTTCTCAAGTATTTCGAGGAAAACGTACAGAGCGGAAACATCTATTCTGGAGATACGAGAATCACGGAATTGAGAGAACGGGGAATTTTAATCGAGGAAGGTGACTACTCTACCCTTGCCGGGCTGATAATCGACAGGCTGGAGAGGATACCGGAGCCGGGCGAAGAGGTTGAAATTGATGGATATGTCTTTAAAATCCTCGAGGCGGATAAAAAGGGGATAAAAAAGGTTTTAATAAGGGAGAAACATGAAACAGACAGTACTTGAATTTGATGAGAAGCTCTACAAGCTCACTGAAGATCTCGTGAAAAGGGGGGACTATAAGAGGGCCGCACTTTTGCTTTCAAACAAACACCCCGAAGATGTAGCTTTAATACTTGATAAACTCGATGAGGAAGACAGGATTAAGGTTTTCAAGTATCTGCCAGTGGAACTCCAGGCAGACGTCTTGATACGACTGGACGACGAATCCATTGATGATGTTTTGAAAGCCCTTTCCGAAAAAGATATATCCGAGCTTGTTGGGGAGCTCGATGTAGACGATGCAGTGGACGTTTTAGGTGAATTATCCGATGAAGAAAGGCAAAAAGTTTTATCCTATGTTCCGCCTGATGAGCGTGAGGAGGTAAAAGAGCTCCTCAAGTATCCAGAGAATTCAGCCGGTGGTCTGATGACCACCGACTTTATCGCTTATAACCAGGACTTAACCGTTGAGGAGGCATTACACAGATTAAAGCAGGAGGAAAAGCCTGACGAGGTTTCAAGCACAATTTATGTGGTAGATGATAAGGGCCGGCTCATTGGCGAGGTTTATTTAAGGGACCTGCTCAAGGCAAAGCCCAATACAAAACTAAAAGAAATCGTCCGTGAAGTGCCGTCTGTTCCGGTTGACCTCGACCAGGAGGAAGTCGCGCGTCTGTTTGAGAAATACGATGTATTTTCCATGCCTGTTGTGGATGAGCATGGGAAACTCCTTGGTGTTATCACAGTCGACGATATTCTTGATGTTCTGGAGGAAGAGGCAACTGAGGATATCCACAGGTTAAGCGGTTGGGGTGAGGCAGAAAGTATCTACACCCCTACCCTCAAGATGGCAACAAAGCGACTTCCATGGCTTTTGATTAATCTCGGGACAGCTTTCCTTGCCGCCTCGGTAGTGGCAATTTTCAAAAGCACAATCGCTGCCTTTGCCTATCTTGCTGTCTTCATGCCAGTCATAGCCGGTGAGGGAGGAAATACCGGGGTCCAGACCATCGCACTCGTGGTAAGGTCTCTTGCCCTGGGCGAGATCGATTTTTCGGACTTTAAAAGGCTTTTTGTGAGGGAATTTATTGTTGGATTGATTGTAGGATCAGTAGTGGGACTTGTTTCTGGTCTCGTGGCTTACATCTGGGTGGGCAATTTTTACTTTGGTTTACTTGTTTTCCTCGGTCATGTTGGGAATATGGTTGCAGGATGTCTGGCCGGACTCACAGTGCCTATGATTCTCAAATTCTTCAAGCAGGACCCGGCACTGGCGTCTGGTGTGATTGTTACAACGGTCACTGACGTGACCGGATACTTCATATTTCTTGGTTTAGCCACTATCTTTATGAATCATCTTCATCTTCTATGATCGGAAAAATTTTACGGAAATTTGCAGGAAAGAGGATTGCTGTCGTTGGAGACCTGATACTCGACCAGTATCAGGAGGCAGATGTTGAGAGAATTTCTCCTGAGGCTCCTGTCCCGATAGTCAAAATCAAAAATGGGAGTAAGGATATACGGGCCGGTGGGGCAGCTAATGTTGCCATAAATCTTGTCGCACTTGGAGCCGAAGTATCTCTTTTCGGTGTGGTGGGAGATGATTCAGAGGGACACAATCTCCTTGAAATACTAAAAAATCATGGAATTGAAACTGACGGTATAATCGTCGATTCCTCACGCCCCACAACCACCAAGATCAGAATTATCAGCAGGAATCAGCAGATAATTCGCATTGACGTTGAAGAGACAAAATATATCTCAAAAAAGCTTGAAAATAACATTAAAGCGAGCCTCAAAGAAAACCTAAAAGACCTCCACGCCATCATTGTCGAGGATTACAACAAAGGCCTTCTCACACCAGGATTGATCAGGTTTATCTCTTCAGAACTCACGGGAAATGTTCCCGTGGGAGTCGACCCCAAATTTGAAAACTTCTCTCTATACAAAAATGTCAAACTATTCAAGCCCAATAAAAGAGAGCTTCTCGGATATACTGGCAAAAATACTAATAACCTCCAGGATGCAGTGGTCGAAGTCTTTAAGAAAATACATCCAGATTACCTCATGGTTACTTTGAGTAAGGAAGGGATGCTGGTATTCGACGGTGAAAGATTTTACAAAATTCCTGCCCTGAGAAAACCGGTTTACGATGTCACAGGTGCAGGTGACACAGTGATTTCAGTTGCCATGCTTTCCCTCGCCTCTGGACTTGACATAGTGGAATCGGCTATACTTTCATCAATTGCAGCAGGGATAGAAGTTTCGAAGTTTGGAGTCGCTGCTGTCTTGCCAGAAGAGCTAAGAGAAGAATACAAGAGAAGTTACAAGACTCTTAAAGAATCGGTGGAGACCTTTAGATGAACCAGAATGCTGAAATTACAATAAATCTAACGCGAATCTACAACATCTTGATTCGGAAATTCTGGGCCATTACCATTCCCTCAGTCATTATCGCCCTCGCTGTTGGTCTCACCGGAAAATTTCTCGTCCATAAAAAGTATGACGCCACTGTAACAATTCTTCCCCCGAGCGGTGGCCAGCTTTCCATTCCATTTGGCTCTGTTCTCAAGAATTTCCTGCCAGGTGGCATGAGCCTCGGAGGGACAGGGACAAAAGAAGTGCTCGCATTACTCGAATCGAGAAGAATGGCGGAGGACGTAATAGCAAAATTCAATTTGATGAGTTACTTTAAAACGAAGAAACTGGACAAGGCCATAAAAAATCTGGGGCGTATAACAAAGATCAAAGTTGACGATGAAACCGGGGTTATAGTAATCAAAGTCAGAACAACAAATCCACAGATGAGTGCAGATATTGCAAATTTTTACGTAGAAAACCTTGAGAGGCTAAACGACCTTTTGAAGATTTCTGTTACGAAACCTTTTGTGAAAGTTCTTGACCCTGCTCGCCCACCAGATGTGAAGGCATGGCCCAAGAATGCTGTAAATACCATCATCACATTCATCTTTCTGATAATAGTGCTCTCCAGTTACTTTATCTATCGAGAATATACCAACCCGTTTGTAAGGGAACCTGAGGCCTTTGAAGACAATTTTGAAATACTCGGACTCATTCCAGGTAAAATTAATACAGAGCCCATAAAAAACAGAATCCTGAGCTTTATGGAGCAGCCCACAGCTTTCTTCCCGGTAATTGATGAGCAGTCAAAAATTGAAGAAATTTTCGAGTCAATCAAAACAGAAGGCTTCGTGCTTCTTCAGTCTCCACTACAGAATCCAGTTTCAAGAGAAAATCTAAAGGGATTTAAAAGCTTTGTAATCCTTGCAGAATTCAATGTTTCACCAGCTGGAGCTTTGATGGAACTTAAAGAATTAATTGCAGACGTGAGCAACACCAGGCCGGGGCTGATAATCTATGGCATAAGTAAAAAGTTCATCTCAAAAAGGTATCAATACATTTTTCCTGAATTAAGGAGTGGTAAACTATGAAAAAGCTTTTGATCATTTTACTATCTCTTGGCTTTGTTTATGCACAGACAGACCTTTCAAAACAATTAAAAGCGCTGGGAATATCCGAGCAGCAGTTGCAAAAGCTCATGGAGCAGGCTTCGCGCGAGAAGAAAAATGAAAAAAAGGGTAATATCCAGAAGGCAGCAGTACCTGCAGAATCTCTGGCAATAAAACCTACACCTACCTATTCCAGTATAGAGAAATCGTTTATGAGAAATTTTTCTCTCGAGCCCGACACGGTCATAAAACAGTTTGGCTACAATATTTTTAAGGCAGAGTCCACTGAATCATTTGATACCCTCAACTTTAACCTTCCTGTGGGCTCAAACTATGTCATAGGCCCGGGGGATGAAATTATCATAAACGTCTGGAGTGACGTATTTCAGCAAACTTTTGACCTCTACGTGGACAATTACGGCAAAATAATTCTACCCAAAGCCGGTGCCACCTATGTGTGGGGAATGACCTTTAAAGAGGCCCAGAAACTCATCAAAGATAAGCTCAATAAACATTTCACAAACGTGAAATTCGACATCGCCCTTGGGAAAATTCACTCAGTTTCAGTCTTAGTTCTTGGTGAAGTCAATAAACCCGGGATTTACAGGGTCTACCCTATTTCATCTCCCATCCAGCTACTCTACCTCGCTGGCGGAATAAGGAAAACCGGGAGCTTGAGAAAGATTAAAATCATCAAAAAGGATGGCACGATAAAGTACATTGATCTCTATGATTTGCTCGTAAAAGGTAAATCCGTCCCTATCTTTAGCTTCGAAGATGGGGATATGGTCTTTGTCCCTATTATCGGAAAGGTGGCAGCAGTCATTGGTGCTGTCAAAAGACCTGGAATTTACGAAATTAAGAACGAGGCAACTGTGAGTGATTTAATAAAACTCGCAGGCGGTTTCCTTCCAACATCGTATAGATACCATCTACAGCTTCAGAGAGTGGTAAATGGGCGTGTGCTCATGGTAAAAGACGAGAATTTCTCGTCTCCCTCAGAGGCTCAAAAAGCTTTAGGAAAACTTAAATTCAAAAATGGCGACCTTGTGCTTGTGAGACCGGTGTCTCCCATCTTAAGGGGTTATGTTGCAGTAACCGGGAACGTGTTCAGGCCCGGAAGCTACCAGCTATCAGATTCAACAAGTATTCAAGACCTTATCAAAGTTGCCGGAGGACTAAAACCCGGAACTTACATGGAGAGGGCAGAAATCGTTCGGCACGCCGACTCGCTCCAGAAAAGAATCATTTCATTTTCACTCAAGGACGTCCTCGATGGCAAAACACAGGGACCGAAGCTCGAAGAGTTTGATACACTTGTTATTCACTCACTCTCAGATGTAGTACCGGTGGACAGTGTAACCGTTATTGGTGGAGTGGAGCGACCGGGTAAATACCAGTTTACGCTGGATATGACACTTGCAGACCTGCTCACCATCTGTGGCGGGATTCACGCAGGCGCTGATCTTAAAAATATTGAAATACTCCGCGCGGAAAAAGGTGAGTTTTCAAGAATAAACGTTGATCTTACAAAAGAGCGCCCTGAGGAAATTTCCCTCGCGCCCGGTGACCTGGTAAACATTCCTTCACCAGTCAGGGCAGAATCAAGCTTCGTATATGTTGAAGGAGAGGTAAAGAGGCCGGGCAGATACCCGATTATACCGGGAAAAGACAGGCTTGTTGATCTCATTGACCGTGCAGGCGGATTCACGTCAAATGCGAATCCCCAGGCCCTTGAGCTTTACAGAAAACATTTAAGTTCCATTGAGCTAAACGGTCTCACTCAAATGCTGGATATTGCGTACACGGAGATACTTCGCGAGCAGAATGCCCTTGAAAGCATGAATGTCCCAAAGGCAAGAAAGGAGCTAAAAAGCGAACTTCTAAAACGGCAGGAAAGATTTGTTCGCATGCTCATGAAAAACCTTGGTGAAGACACCATTGTCGTGCTCGATACCGCAAAGATTGAGACCCTTTCCGTGATCCTTTCAAAGATAACACCATTCACAAACGGCAGACTGGCCTTGAATTTCAATGACACGACTAATCTCAATCTTCTTGTATTGCCTGGAGACTCGATATATGTTCCTCCTGTATCAAGAACCGTAACAGTGATGGGGTTCGTGAACTATCCCATAACACTTCCCCACGTCACTGGTAAGGATGCCGAATATTACATCGAACGCGCAGGAGGATTTTCCTCCATAGCAGACAAAGAGAAAACCTTTGTAATTCTTCCTGGAGGCGAGGCATCAACAGATCTCTCGGAAATCCCTCCCGGTTCCATCATCATGGTTCCCGGAAAGGTGGAGCTTAAGCCTACAAAGCTGGAAATACTCAAGGACGTGGTTGGAATCATCTATCAGGTCGCACTGGCATACATTGCAATAAGACAGGTAACACGATAAA
>WFZT01000180.1 GCA_015489415.1 Caldifarciminota bacterium
TAATAATATTCATTTTTACCCCTGTCCCCTTCTTAGTCCCCTCCACCCCTATATATAACCAAAAGGAAATAAAAAAGAGATTTAATTTCGAAGACAATTACGAGTTGGATATTGGTGATAACTTTGTGCTGTTTATATTTGAGCTTTCATTAAAGGATATACCACAATATATTAAAACTCGATTGAAGAAAACATTGGAGAAAAGTCAAGATGAGATATCAACTAAAATATTTTATCAAGCTAACGACAAGAACCTTATTAATTATTCAAAAAAAGAAATTAAAATGGAACAATTTTTAAAGTACTATAAAGATTTAATTAATGCTGTGTTAAACGAGATAGTCCCAATTTATTATTTAAAGTACTTGTTGTACTTCATCATATCTGTAAATCTTTCTGATGATGAAATCCGGAAAATTCAAGGAAACCAAGAGGAAAGAGATAAGTTTTTTAGTAAATTTAGAAAATCCCGAAATAGGATGCATTTTAAATACTTATTTGCTCAAATTGTAAATAAAATTGTGCTCACACACAAAAACGAATTAAAAAATAACAAATTATGGAATTTCTTTAAGAAAATCAATAAAAAAGAGGGAGTTGTCCAAAATGTCTCTCAGAAAGGGGAAAAATATTTGTCTAAGTTAGAAGCAAAAAGTGTTGTCATTAAAATTTAAAAGGTACATAACGATGGGAGACTTATTCAAATACAAAACAATTATAAAAGAATTTAACGATAAAGCAATCCTTACAATATTATTCCCTAATGTTAATGAGGACCTTTTTGAGGACAATATGAGTAAAATAATTGTAAAATCTTTAGTAATTGGTTTTTTAAGTATCATTACATTCATCTCAATTATGTTTCTTTCTCATCAATTTTCTACTTATTCTTCAAATCCTTCATTAGATATACCAAATTTTATTAAACACATTTTTGTTACATTACTATCTATTTCAAATATTTTAGAAACCATTTTTAATCCACTCCAAGCTATTTATTTAGGTGTTCTTAACCTTCTTATTTTATTAAGAAGTGTAATTACATTGATAAATCCTACGGAAAAGAACGTAGCAAGTACCATGGGAGTTTTGCTATTATCATTTATCACTGTTATAATTCTGTATTTTTTTGAATGGTTATTAAAGAAAAAGGTAAACACGATTGGTGATAATATCAATGTTATAATATTAACATTAGGAATAATAATAATTTCAATATTCTTTCTCTTTATAATCCCAATAGAAAAAGAAAATGATTAAATTAATTAATAGAATGATGGATACGCTAAAGGAGGTGGGAAAGCTAATGAATTCTCTTGATCTTTATACTCTGTGGAGACCCTTTGAGAGATGGATAAGGATAAAGATTACAAATAAAAGTAGTAAATCAGTTTATATCATAATATATTCATTAGGAGTATTTATAACTTTTATTCTGTATCCCATATTTACAACTTACCTGGATTATAAGCAGGTTTATAATGGTTATGATGCATATATTACTAACATGGTCTCATTCAATGGTATAATAAGGATAATTGACAGAGATAGAAAACACTCTATTAAATTTTCTGGTCAAAGTCATAACAATATAGTCGGAGATCATGATTACATAACTTTAAATGATTCCATGATGAAATTGATTATTAAACCTATTGACTGGTGGAAACTGTTTATCAATTCTCAGAGAGATGTTATACTATCTGTTGATGAAAATAGAAAATCGTTAGAATTGACAATGGGTTCCTTAGAAGGCTTTAAAATCTCGACAACAGATGTAAAAATCATTCAACCATCTAGAGAGTCGACTGTTAAAAAAAAGATTAAGGACATGCAACAAAATGACAGATTTACTTCAATTAATTCCATTAATAGGAAGGGTTTGCAGGATATAAGTAATAAGCAAGATTTACAAAACAAACGAAACAATAATAATACAATAAAAGTAAAAGTGACAATACTTGCAATGCCAGAGAAATTTCTTAGACTTCTTAAAGATTATGGTGCACTAATGTTCTTTCTCCTAATAGCATTCGCAATTAGACCCATATTCTTAAACCAATAAGGATACAAGTAACATTACTTTACTTTAGGCTAAACAGTTCAAACTTTATAGGGAATAAAACTCTTGAAGGTATTGACAGACTTTCATCCCATCATATACAAGGTTACCTGTAAAGTGAAATTTAAAGGTGCTATGCCTTTACAATCTTTCCGTTTATAATTCCCCTCTTTTTCAATGCGTTACGGGTGTCTATTATCAGATTTGCATACTTTTCAATGGTCTCGTAGTCGTAAACACTGTGGTCGGTGGTGATGAGTACTGCATCGTAAGACTTTAAATTCTCTGGTGTAAGCTCGACAGATTTCATCTTAAACTTATATTTACGAGTCTCTGGTATCTCAGGGATATAAGGGTCGTTATAGTCAACCTCGGCACCCTCTTTTTTCAGTAAATCGATAACCTTAAGTGATGGGCTTTCCCTCATGTCGTCCACATCGGGTTTGTAAGCAACTCCAAGAACGAGTATTTTCGCTCCCTTAATACTTTTACCGTGTGCATTTAAAGCCTTAATGGTTTTTTCTATCACGAAGTAGGGCATAAATGTGTTGATTTCACCAGCAAGCTCGATAAATTTTGTGGGAAGGTCATACTCTTTGGACTTCCACGTTAGATAAAAGGGGTCAATGGGAATGCAGTGCCCACCGAGACCAGGCCCTGGATAAAAGGCCTGAAATCCAAAAGGTTTGGTTTTTGCAGCCTCGATCACTTCCCACACATCAATTCCCATCCTGTCAAAAATCATCTTGAGTTCATTCACAAGGGCAATGTTAATGGCTCGATAAATGTTTTCAAGCAGCTTTGTTGACTCCGCCACACGGGGAGATGAAACCGGTACTGTTGTCTCTACAATCTGGTCGTAGAGGGTTTTGATTACCTCAAGGCATTTCTCATTAATGCCACTCACAACCTTCGGAATTGTTCTTGTGGTGAACTTTTTGTTCCCGGGGTCTTCGCGCTCAGGAGAGTAGCCGAGGCAGAAATCCTCTCCTGCCTTCAGGCCGGAGCGCTCTAAAATTGGCAGCATCTCCTCCTCTGTTGTCCCGGGATAGGTTGTACTCTCAAGAACTACAATATGTCCTTTCCTCAAGTTTCTGGAAATCGTTTCAGTGGTTGAAAGTACATAGCTCAAATCGGGCTCCATGTGCTCGCCCAATGGTGTGGGAACACAGATCAGAATAGCATCCACCTCTTTCAGTCTTGTGAAATTTGTCGTTGCTTCTAATTTACCCTGATTTACAAACTTCCCGATGAAATCAGACGGGATGTGTTTAATGTAGCTCAGTCCCCTGTTGATTTTATCAACCTTCTTCTCGTCAATATCGAATCCTACGACAGTAAATCCCTGATTGAGGAACTCCCTTGCAAGGGGAAGTCCCACATATCCAAGGCCTATGATCCCGACCTTTGCCTCACGATTTTTAATTTTCTCAATTAAATCATCCATGTCCTACCTCCCAGTTGGAGAGGTAAAGTTTTAAAGTTTTTGAGATTTACCCCTCCTTTGAAGAAATGAATGTGGCGGCAGCGCGAAGCGCTGCCGCCACAACAAAAATCAACCCTGTTTCGCCAGCTCAATAGCCTTCTGAGCCCCCTCTGCCATGGTTGATGCTGTAACAAGTGGTAATCCGGACTCCTCGAGCATCTTCTTACCAAGCTCTTCGTTGGTTCCCGTTAGCCTGATAACTACGGGCACCTTCACATCCATGCTCGAAAATGCCTCGATCAATCCCTTCGCAATATCGTCACATCTTGTGATTCCGCCAAAGATATTCACATAGATAGACCTCACGTTAGGGTCTTCCAGGATAATTTGCATAGCCTTTATAACTTTCTCAGGATTAGAGCTTCCGCCCACATCAAGGAAGTTTGCAGGGTCTCCACCGTATTTCTTGATTATATCCATCGTCGCCATTGCAAGCCCGGCACCATTCACCATACATCCGACGTATCCGTCAAGTTTCACAAAGGAGAGTCCGTATTTTTTGGCCTCAAGCTCCTCTAAATTCTCGTAATCCAGGTCTCTCATCTGCTCAATATCAGGGTGCCTGAAAAGCGCGTTGTCGTCAACTATAACCTTTGCATCTACTGCCCAGAGCTCTCCATTCTTATCGATAACAAATGGGTTGATTTCGGCAAGCTGGGCATCGAGTCCAACGAATGCGTTGTAAAGCTTTACAAGATTTGAGGAAAATTTGACTGCCAGCTTTGGGTCATCCACAACCTTAAAAGCAAGCTCCCTCGCTTTGTACTGCGGAAAACCGAGAATCGGGTCAACTGCATACTTGTGAATTGCCTCGGGCTTTGTCCTTGCCACCTCTTCAATGTCAACTCCACCCTCACTGGAGACCATAACGACCGGCCTCTTTGAACGTCTATCAACTACCACACCAGCATAAATTTCCTTGTCAATATCAACTGCCTCTGTCACGAGAACTTTCTTAACGGTAATGCCTTTTATCTGCATGCCAAGTATGGCTTTTGCCTTTTCAATAGCCTCTTCCTTGTTGTGAGCAAGCTTAACACCACCAGCCTTACCTCTTCCACCTACAGGCACCTGAGCTTTGATAACCACAGGAAATTTCAACTTTTCAACTATTTTTTCAACTTCCTCTACGGTTTTGGCAACCTCACCGGCCTGTATCGGTAAACCATATCTTTTCAATACTTCTTTTGAGCTATATTCAAGCAGCTTCATTTAAATTCCTCCCAAAATTAGAATCTGTTCCAATACCAGTAATGGTAATGTTTCCTTGGATTGAAAAATTTTATTGCAATCATGCCGAAAACAAAACCACCGATATGTGCAAAGAACGCAACCCCACCTGTCCGCCCCATATAGGGCAGACTGGCAAGTCCATACATGAATTGAATTATAAACCAGAAACCAAGAACGAAAAATGCAGGAATTCTAACTATTCTGAGAAAAAGCCCTAATGTGAAAGGATCGGGAATCAGTGTCAAAACCCTTGCCCGTGGGTAAAGCACGAAATACGCTCCAAGAACTCCGGAAATGGCGCCGGACGCACCGATCAAAGGAATGTGGGACGTGGGATTGACCAAGACCTGTGTCAGTGCTGCAGCCACACCGGAAATGAGATAAAAAATGAGATATTTGAAATGTCCTATAGAATCCTCGACATTATCGCCAAAAATCCAGAGATACAACATGTTGCCAAAGATGTGCATCCATCCGCCGTGTAGAAACATTGATGTGAAAATAGTAAGCCACCCGCGTCCGTGAATTATTTCGACCGGAATGACACCGTATCGAAAAATAAATCTATTTAGCTCACGGCCAAGGGAAAGCTCGTAAAAAAACACAAGGATGTTTATGGTTATGAGGGTGTAGTTTACCCACGGTCGTCTGTAGGATGGATTTTCATCTTTGATGGGCAGCATTGCTAATCCTCATAAAATTTCGGCCCTTCCACCACAGGATTGCGAAGGACCCCAAGCCCCTCAATCTCAATTTCAACAATGTCACCAGGTTTAATCGGTCCCACCCCACGGGGAGTTCCAGTTGAGACAATGTCTCCTGCATTAAGCGTCATGATTTTCGAGATGTACGATACAAGGAATGGGATAGGGAAAATCATGTCCTTTGTATTTCCCTGCTGGACACGAACACCATTGACCCTCGTTTCAAGATTTACCTCTGAGGGATCAAAGTACTCAGCCGGCACAACCCAGGGGCCCACAGGAGCAAAGGTGTCAAAACCCTTGGCACGGGTCCACTGACCGTCCTTTCTCTGCAGGTCTCTTGCCGTAACATCGTTGAGGCATGTGTAGCCAAGTATGTATTTTTCGGCCTCTTCCATCGAAACGTTACGGGCCTTTTCCTTTATCACCACGGCAAGCTCGGCCTCGTAATCCACTCGCCCGATGTCTGGTGGCACCACAATTTCCTCATCCGGCCCAATTACCGCAGTGGAGGGTTTTATGAAAATTTTTGGTTCCTCCGGCTCTTCATCCTGCTCCCTTATTTCACCCACATGGGAGCGATAGTTCAATCCAACTGCCACGATCTTGGTCGGGTTCACCGGCACAAGCAAATCTTCATAAACAAAATCAAAAACGGTATTGAGAGAGCGGTCAATCTTCTCCCCGGTAGTTTCATTTATCATGGGGAAAAAGTTGCCATCTATTACCGCTCCGAAAAATATCTCCCCTCCCTTCTTTATCCTTGCAAGTTTAATGTCCATTTTTTACCACCAGACTTAAAAGTTTGTTGGGCACATAAATTACCTTCACAATTTCTTTGCCCTCAACAAATCTTTTAACCTTTTTATCTGCAAGAGCAATCTCAAGTACGCTATCTTTATCTGAATCGAGCGGAACCTCGAGCCTGCTCCTTACCTTTCCGTTTATCTGAACCGGAA
>WFZT01000181.1 GCA_015489415.1 Caldifarciminota bacterium
GAGTTAAAAAGGCCTGGCTTAATGCGTTAGAGATCAAGACGTTGCCACAATATCTCAATTGGGGCAGAGTTTTTACAGGATTGTGCCTCATGATGGAAGCTCTGAGAATAGAGCCGTGGGAAAATGATTCATATTTACGCTCGTCATTTTATAGAGATATACTTCCTTTATTTGCTGAACTTCGGGAAAAATTACGTATCTCTTTTCCTGAACCGACATTATATCCCGGCGAAGCTTTCACCTCCGTATTTGAAGATTTTGTAGTCAGTGCAATGAATAAACTGGAGTCGTTAAAATAAAACCATGGGGGTAAACTGGCCAAAGATAGTATGTAAATTCAGCGTAATCAGAATCCAAACAGCGAGATAATTAACCAAAACATTCGCTGCAAACTTCAGATTAATATCCTCCCCCACGTGAAAATTGGGGGAGATTCAGTTATAATGAACCACTATGCAAAACGACTATATCCTGAGAGCTATTATCGGTGAAGACGAGGCACTGGCACTGATTGCCATTTCCACCAAAACCGTCGAAGAGGCAAGAAGCATTCATAAAACATTTCCAACTCCCACAGCGGCACTGGGCCGTGCTCTCACCATTGTGGGCATGATGGGAGTTACAATGAAAGGAAAAGAAAGAATTTCCCTGCAATTCATAACATCTGGCAAGATTCAGGAAATCTACGTCCAGGGAAACGCAGAAGGCCATGTGCGTGGCTACATAAAATGGCCACAGATTGAGGTACCATTCACTCAGGATGGCAAGCTCAATGTAGAGGGAGCCCTGACAAACAAAGGGTTCCTCTACGTCGTGAGAGACTTCGGGTTCGGTGAACCCTTTGTGGGCTCCATTCCCCTTCAAACCGGGGGGATAGCCACCGACGTCGCATACTACTACACCGTTTCCGAAGGCATCCCCTCAGCAGTGGGAGCCGGTGTTCTTGTTGGAGAGGACAACCACGTGATTTCAGCAGGTGGTTTCATTGTCCAGCCACTTGCGGGCTCGGCACGGGACGAATTCCTCGAAAAACTTGAGGAAAACATTAAAAACATGCCACCGGTCAGCAGCATGATAGCCAACAGAGCCTCTGCCGAAGACATCTTAAGCGAAATTTCAAAGGGAATTGGATACCGTGTAACCCAGATTCATCCCCTGAAATACAAATGCACATGTTCACACGATCGAGCAAAGAGGGCCCTTCTACTCCTTGATCTCGAAGAATTAATGAGTATCTTAAAGGAAGACCACGGAGCCGAAGTTAAATGCGAATTCTGTGGCAAAATTTATCGATTCAGCGAAGATGACATTGAAAAAATCATTGAGGAGAAGACCCAGAATCTTCCACAGGCATGAAAAATATTAGAAACTTTTCGATCATAGCTCATATTGACCACGGGAAATCTACGCTCGCGGATAGATTCCTGGAGATTACGGGAACCCTTAGACTATCAAAAGATGCTGAGCAGGTTTTAGACTCCATGGACCTCGAAAGAGAGCGCGGAATTACCATTAAAATGCACCCGGTGAGAATGGAATTCGAGCTTGACGGGGAGAAGTACATCCTGAACCTCATTGATACCCCAGGGCACGTGGATTTCAACTACGAAGTATCTCGCTCTCTTGCTGCCTGTGAAGGTGCTATTCTGCTTGTGGACGCAACTCAGGGTGTGGAGGCACAAACAATTTCAAATCTTTACCTCGCTATCGAGCAAAACCTCGAAATAATCCCGGTCATCAACAAAATAGACTTACCAAACGCGGAACCAGAGCGGGTAAAAGAGCAACTCATGGAGCTCATTGGAGATGACAACATTTTAGAAGTTTCAGCCAAGGAAGGATGGGGTGTTGAAGAGCTGATAAAAGAGGTGATCCGAAGGGTTCCTCCACCGAAAGGTAATCCCCAAAAGCCACTCAAAGCCCTGATTTTTGATGCCAAATTTGACGATTACCGGGGTGCTGTCCCCTACGTCAGGGTTTTCGATGGAGAAATCAAACCCGGAATGAAAATTGCATTTAAATCTACAGGCAAGGTTTATGAGGTTACAGAAGTGGGTTATTTTAAACCTAAACTTGTAAAAACTGATAAGCTCGTAGCCGGTGAGGTGGGGTACGTTATCGCAGGAGTCAAGGACCTCAGGGATGCCCGCGTGGGTGACACCATCGTGGATGGCCGGCACTTTGACGAAACCGAGGCCCTCCCCGGTTACCGTGAGCCCAAGCCCATGGTTTACGCCGGAGTTTATCCCACTATTCCCTCGGAGTTTCCAGAGCTCCAGAAGGCACTGGAAAAATTAAAGCTCAATGACGCTGCCCTTGTCTATCAGGGGGAGGTTTCACCAGCCCTTGGCCCCGGCTACAGGGTAGGATTTCTCGGCCTCCTTCATATGGAAATTTTTAAGGAAAGGCTCAAAAGGGAATTCGGACTCGAGGTTATCATCACTACCCCCAACGTAAAATACCGCGTGGAGCTCAACAACGGTGAAATTATCGAAATAAATTCCCCGCGGGACTTTCCCGATGACTTCAAAAGGGCTTTTGAACCCTTTGTAAGGGCTGAGATTATCACACCGCAGCAGTATGTTGGACCAATTGTCGAACTCTGTCAGAAACGACGCGGTATTCAGAAAAATATGCAGTACCTCGATTCGCGCACCATGATAATCGAATATGAGTTGCCCCTCGCAGAGGTGATTTTTGATTTCTTTGATAAGTTAAAAAGTGTATCCCGCGGCTTTGCCTCCCTCGACTATGAATTTTTAGAATATCGTGAATCCGACCTGGTGAGGCTTGATATCCTTGTGGCAAGAGAAAAAATAGATGCCCTCGCGGTAATCGTTCATCGCGAAAAGGCCTACTATGTCGGCCGTGAGCTCGTGACACGTTTGAGGAAGCTCATCCCAAGGCAGCTCTTTGACGTGGCAATTCAGGCAGCGATAGGGAAAAGAGTGATAGCAAAGGAAAGGATTCCTGCCATCAGAAAAGATGTCACGGCCAAATGCTACGGTGGTGACATTACGAGAAAGCGTAAGCTCCTTGAAAAGCAGAAAGAAGGAAAGAAACGCATGAAAAAGCTCGGAAAGGTTGAGCTCCCCCACGAAGCATTTTTAGGTTTGATGAAGGTAGATGAAAACAAGAAAAAGTGAATTCATCAGTCGAAGTCCTGAAGAAACAAGAAAATTCGCAAGAGACCTGGCATCAGGGCTAAGACCCCCGAAGGTCATCGGACTGCAGGGTGACCTTGGTGCCGGAAAGACCGTTTTTGTGCAGGGATTTGCCGACTATTTTGGCATTCATGAGGTGAGAAGCCCCTCTTTCACACTCATAAATGAATACAAAAATTCTGTAAAAATATACCACATGGACCTATACAGGATTGAGGCTGTGGATGAGCTTTACCCTGCTGGATTTTTTGATCTTCTTGAGGACCCGAACGCATTCACACTCATCGAATGGCCTGAAAAAGTGGCTGAAGTTGTGAATTTTCACGTAATGGTTTATATTTATCTTCTGAGCGAGCTATCCAGAAAAATTGAGATCGTTGAATTTGTCCCCAATCTTTGAATTCCATCGTTTCCGAATAATTATTCACTCTGAAAAAATCCACGTTTAATGGGAGGAAGGATATGTTAGAACTCATTGATAAGGTGCCACTAAGTGAAATAGTGGTCATCAGGGATAAGCTGCTTGAGAAGCAGCGGAACGGTGAAAAGGTCTATCGCTTAGAAAGCGGTACCCCGAGCTTCAACGTTCATCCGAAGGTAAAAGAGGCTATGAAAAAAGCCATTGATGAGAATAAAACCTTCTACACTGAAGGGTCCGGGATTGAACCCTTAAAGCAGGTGATTGCGCAAAAACTTGCAAGAAAAAACAATCTTACAGCAAAGAGCACAAAAAATATTCTCGTGGGTCAGGGTGGAATGGGAACCCTCTATATGCTCATTCATTCTCTTGTGGGCCTGGGAGACAAAATACTCATTCAGGCTCCTGTCTGGATTTCCATTAAAAATATTTCCATGCTTACAGGGGCAGAAATCATTGAGCTTCCAACCAAAAAAGAGCTTGACTTCAACTGGGATTTAAATGAACTGGAAGACACAATTAAGAAAGAAAAGCCCAAAGCGGTTGTTTATGTGAATCCCGGCAATCCAACAGGTGGGGTGGGTGATAAAGAGTATATGCACAAACTCGCTGGAATCCTTGAAAAATATGGAGTCTATCTTGTGGAAGATGTGGCTTATGAAGATATTGTGTATCCGGGAGTGGAGTACGAAACCATTTTTTATCTAAATCCTGAACTATTTTTCCCGTCATTTTCCATGTCCAAGTCACAGGCCTTTTCCGGCTTGAGGATTGGCTACACCTATATCGAGAACGAAAAAATCCTCACAAGGGCTCGCAAACTCCTGCTCTATACCACAAATGGAGTAAACTCTGTCGCGCAATGGGGAGCGACCGAGGCCTTGAAAGCAGAGTATGATGATTATACGCGTGAGATGGTGAAGGAATACCAGAAAAGAAGGGATATCCTGTATTCGGCTCTCACAAGCATTCCATTCTTCAAGATGGCCGGACCACCAAGAGGTGCCTTTTATCTATTCCCTGAGATTGATGAGGAGAAATACCGCGAAGTTATGGAAAGGAAAGGGGTTAAGGTGGAACCTGATGCCAATTTAGGTGTGCATCTTCAAAGGTACTTACTCGAGCACAATATCGGATCAATCCCGGGACACAACTTTGGCTCGCCTCATAACTTCATAAGATTTGCCTATTCCATTGCAACCGAATACATCGAGGAAGCAGCAGAGAAAATCAAGGAAGTGCTGGGGTAAAGCAGCTTTGCAGATATAGATTTCAGATTTGAGGAATCCCCCTCCCATCCCCCTACGCACGGAAGTGCGTAGGGGGATGGGAGGGGAAACATCATCGAAAACTCTCACTACATAGTCATATTTGAATAGTCGATACCATAATCTGTCTATCAATTAAAAAGAGAGAATTAGCGCTTGATATGGAGCAAATAAAATAAAAATTGCTCATAGGAAGTAATTTTTACAGGAATTCCCCATCGTGCCACAAGTTTCAGCTTGCAGTTTAACACGCACTCAAAAAGGCCATCCAGAATTTTCAATGATCGAACGCTCCCCTGCCCTATCAATGTTTGAAAAACTCCATTGAGCTTCACCTCGATGGCCTATGACATTTTCGCAAGACAACTTCCCCACGAGAGAGCTATTTTTCTGGGGGAAGATAAAGGGAAACTGCCAATTTGACGGTTGCTCCTTGCATTAAATATGGTGTTTAAAGCCCTTGAGCTCGAGTTTTTCGCTCAATCTTACCTTGAGTTAGTCCGAGAAATTGAAAATTATTTGATTTTTAAGGGGAGTGGGCGTTCTTAAGGGGTGGCCCGCGCACGAAGTGCGCGGGCCACCCTTTAAG
>WFZT01000182.1 GCA_015489415.1 Caldifarciminota bacterium
ATTTTTCGCACTAAATCAACAATTTTTACCGGAAGGATATATTCGTTTATACCGTATAAAGAGAGTGTTCAAATATTGAGCGTAGTACACCTTTTTGTAGTTGTGGTAAGGGATGAGGTGTTATTTTCCAGAAATTCGTGGGTGACGTCAGTCTCCTAACCTCTCCCCGCATAAATTTATGCGGGGAGAGGGAGTTTTTTGGGATGTGGGAACAATAGATTGAACATACACTGAGTCCGAGGCTAAGTGAATTGTAACATATCCGTTACTGACACCTTTTGTATCCAGAACAACAAGATACCTTGACTATTTAAGCTTGTGTTCCAAAACAACGAAACACTCCCTCCCCCACTTGCAAAGCAAGTGGGGGAGGGATTCAGGGAGGGGGCCTTCCGCTTAAAATCTATAAAAATTCAATATGTTGCCCCTCACCTGACCTCTCCCCGCAAAAAAATTTATGCGGGGAGAGGAAGATTACTTTTCATTGGGAGGGTAAATTTTTGTCTGATTCTTTTGCAAAACCCATTCCTCAATCTCGCCTCTATCAAATTATCACACATTTCACCTCCCCTCATTCCCTGCTGGAATGGAAGGTTCCGTAAAGAATGGAGAATTAACTACAGTCTTCAGTGACTGGATAAAGATTTAGTGAAGTGAGGCTATAAAAATTTTTGGGGGCGCGCCGCTTCGCGGCGCGCCCCCTTCCCTCCTTTCCCCTTTCTCAACCTTAATCCCCGATAAACTTCTCTATCAAATCCTTTAATGTCGGATAACCAATCTCCTGAAGCTCATACTTCACCCGCACCCACGGCTTGTTGATTTTCAGGATTCTCCCAAGATTCACAGGGGTTGCTATTACCACCACATCGGCAGGAACTTTATTGATGGTCTCCTCCAGCTCCTTCAACTGATGCTCGCCATAGCCCAGTGCAGGTAGAACGTCTGTCACATGCGGATACTTTTCATAGGCCTCTTTTATCGAACCTACAGCATACTCCACAGGACTGACTATCTCGCTCGCTCCATACTTTGTTGCGGCCACATATCCGGCCCCATAGGACATTTCCCCGTGTGTGAGTGTTGGACCATCCTCAATAACGAGTACCTTCTTGCCAGTAATCATCTCGCCATTTTCAACAAAGAGCGGTGAAGCCGCTTCCACGATTCTCGCCTTCGGATTTAATTCTCTCACGTTGTTTCTTACCGTGTCCACATCCTCAGGATAGGCCGTGTCTATCTTGTTGATCACCACAATGTCTGCCATTCTCACGTTAACCTCACCGGGATAATATGTGAGCTCGTGATAGGGTCTGTGTGGGTCGGCAACCACGATGAATAGATCGGGTTTATAGAAAGGCATATCGTTGTTTCCACCATCCCAGAGGATGATATCGGCCTCTTTTTCTGCCTGCCTCAGAATTTTTTCATAGTCCACACCGGCATAAACAACATTTCCACGCTCCAGATGCGGCTCGTACTCCTCTCTTTCTTCGACCGTGCATTCGTATTTATCAAGGTCCTCAAAGGAGGCAAATCTCTGCACAGCCTGCTTCCTCAAATCTCCATAAGGCATGGGATGACGTATAACCACGACTTTCTTGCCAAGGTCGCGAAGGATATCAGAAACCCTTCTCGTTGTCTGGCTCTTTCCACATCCAGTCCTCACAGCTCCAATTGCAATCACTGGCTTCTCGGACTTGAGCATGGTGTCCCTTGTTCCAAGCAGCCAGTAATCAGCACCTGCCGCGACACACCTCGATGCAAGGTGCATCACATGCTCATGAGAAACGTCGGAATAGGAAAACACGCAGACATCAACATTCTTTTCCTCTACGAGCTTTTCAAGGTCCTGCTCACTGTAAATGGGAATTCCTTCCGGATAAAGGTCACCTGCCAGCTCTGGAGGATAGACCCTTCCGTCAATGTTTGGAATCTGTGTGGCTGTAAAACCAACAACTTCAAACTGTTCATTGCCTCTAAAATAAACGTTAAAGTTGTGGAAATCTCTACCAGCCGCACCAAGAATCAGTACTTTTATTCTGTTCACTTCTCCACCTCCTAAATGGATTTCAGAACGTTTTCAAATATTTCAAGTGCCACGCTGACTTCGTCCTCGGTTATGACTAAAGAAGGTGACCATCTGACCACGCTTTCGCCAGCACCCAAGACAAGGAGTCCATTTTCAAAACACTTATAGACAATTTTGTCACGGAGTTTGCCATCGGGTTCTCTGGTCTCACGGTCTTTCACAATATCAACTCCAAGCATGAGGCCAAGCCCTCTGACATCGCCGATGAATTCAAATTTCTTCTGGATTTCCTTAAGACCATTCTTGAGGAGCTCGCCCATCTTGGCAGCGTTTTCCACGAGTCCATTTTCAAGAAGCTCAATTGTTTTCAACGCCGCAGCAATGGCAACCGGATTCCCACCAAATGTAGACGAATGCGAGCCTGGCTCCCAGTTCATCAATGAAGTTTTAGAAATTGCAGCGCCGAGCGGAAGCCCCGATGCGATTCCTTTGGCCACTGTGATCACATCAGGAATAACGCCAAAATGCTCCATTGCAAACATCTTGCCCGTGCGTCCCATACCGGCCTGCACTTCGTCATCTATGAGGAGAATGTCATATTTTTTGAGGAGCTCGTGGAGACGTGGGTAAAAATCTGAAG
>WFZT01000183.1 GCA_015489415.1 Caldifarciminota bacterium
AGAGGCACCATCTTCAAATTCCCTAATAACCTTGAGTTTGAAGGCTTCGGTATAATGTTTGTTGTTATCAGGCATATAAGTGACCTCCTTTCAGGGTTTTATAATCATCCACGTGGGGAGTTGTACTGTAAACATATATCAGGACGGGACAGAATGTCCAACGGAAAGTATTGAGATGGATATAAACATATTTTAGGCAGAAAGAAAAAAACAAGGTTTTACCCAGCTGTTTAGTAGGTAGCAAGGGGTAATATTGTCAAAAATCTCATAGGCCATAGAAAGCAATGGTAAAAACGTTATACGATAATAGCAATATCAGATTTTATGACACTGTTGTTATCAATCTTGACAAACATTATTGTTATCTCCCCCCACGCACAAAGTGCGTGGGGGAAGGAGAGGAGGGAGAATTTTCGGACAAGCTCAGAACTCAATTTGATCATCTCCCAGTAGGAGAAAAGAGTGAGTTTGATCATTCCATTTAACCATTGAGATATGTGACCTCTCTCCTTTGAGCCTCTCCACACCGTTTGAAAATTCAATAGGTGTGCCTTTATCATATTTATCGGTTCTTTGTGAATAAATATTCCAAGAGGGGGATCCTGGATACGAAAACCCATTTAAATTTTTCAATAATTTAAAATTCAATGGGAGGAGTGTTTGATATGGTCGAATCAGATCTCAGGCATATAATAAAAAGTGAGAAGGTTGAAGCCATAAGGCTATGGTTCGTGGATATCCTCGGCCAGATAAAAGGATTCACCATCTCGGTTTCGGAACTGGACAGGGCACTTGAGGAGGGAATCGGCTTTGATGGTTCATCTGTTGAAGGATTTGTCAGAATTGAGGAATCTGACCTCATTGCAAAACCGGATATAAATACATTCTTCGTTCTCCCCTGGGAAGTCGGGGGTGTAAAAACAGGTGTTATGATCTGTGATATATACTACCCTGACGGAAAGCCCTTTGAATCCGACCCGAGGTATGTTCTCAAGAAAAATTTAGAAAAAGCGGCAAAGAAAGGATTTACATACTATGTCGGGCCTGAGCTCGAATACTTCTATTTCCCAAATGACAAAGAGCCTTTACCTCTTGACAAGGAAGGTTACTTCGATGTCTTCCCCTTTGACGAAGCGTCATATGCCCGTGAGGAGACTTTTCTTGTACTAAAGGATATTGGAATCGAGCTTGAGGCCATTCACCACGAGGTGGCGAATTCCCAGCACGAAATTGATTTTAGATACAAAGACGCGCTCAGGATGGCGGATCAGCTCATTATTACAAAGGCTATTGTTAAAGAAATCGCGAGGAGACACGGACTTTACGCAACATTTATGCCTAAACCAATATTCGGAATGAACGGAAGTGGTCTTCATACACATCAATCGTTATTCAAAGATGGGGACAACGCATTCTACTCGCCTGATGACCAGTACAATCTATCTGAGGTCGGCAAAGGCTTTCTTTCAGGCTTACTCACACATGCAAAGGAGATTACTGCAGTGACTAACCAATGGGTAAATTCATACAAGAGACTCGTCGTGGGCTACGAGGCACCGGTTTACATTTCATGGGGTAGAAAGAACCGTTCGGCGCTTGTCAGGGTGCCTGCCTTCAAGCCTCAGAAACACAAGTCCTGCAGACTTGAGTATCGCTCACCTGATCCGGGTACCAATCCTTATTTTGCATTCTCTGTTATGTTGGAAGCAGGTCTTGATGGCGTGGAGAAACAGTATCCTTTACCTGAGCCTATTGAAAAGGATATTTTCCATTTGAGCGAGGAAGAGAAAAAAGAGCTTGGAATTGATTCTCTCCCCGGAAATCTATACGCAGCCATTCAGGAGATGGAGAAAAGTGAGGTGGTGAAAGAGGCCCTCGGTGAGGTTGTTTTTGAGAAGTACATAAAGAACAAAAAGGCAGAATGGGAAGCCTACCGGATACAGGTGACGGATTACGAGATTAAGACGTATCTTCCCAAGCTGTGAAGGCATTTAACCGGGTGGTCGGGGAGTTCGTAGAACTCCCCGACCACTCTCAAAGAATAGTCTCCCTTGCCCCAAGCATAACCGATGCACTTTTCAGGCTCGGGGTGCAGGATAGGGTCGTTGGACTCTCTGGATTTTGCCATAGACCACCTGAAACAAAGAACTACCCTAAAGTAGGCTCATACCTCTACGTAAACTACAAAAGGCTCGACAGCCTCAATCCTGATCTTATCATCACAACGGGGGGAGTGGAAACAAAAATAGCAAAAGAACTCTTTGAGAAAGGCTATCCAGTATTTTCCCTTCAACTTCCAGCTGATCCGTGGGAGATTTTATCAGGTGTACACCTTCTGGGTGTTATTTTAGGCGTGCAAGATAGAGCGAGAGAGCTCATTTTTGAGATTGAAAATAAGTTTATCTCTCTCAGAAACCGCTTCCCGCAGATAAAAACTTATGTAGAAATTGACCTCGGTGACGCGATAAGTGTCGGGGGACCAAGCTATATAAGTGCTGGACTCAACTGGATGGGACTACAAAATATTTATAGCGATAGAGATGAAGCATACTTCGTTCCTGACGATAGTGAGACTATAAAAAGACAGCCCCGGATTGTCCTCTACGACCCCAAACCCCACAAAGTCCCATCTTTTGAGGAAGTCAGGAATAAATTGATCAAACGCGGAATCCTGAAGGAATGGGTAGGGTTAATAGTAACTCAAGGGGACTGGCTCGCCCACTACGGTCCTTCTTTCCTTGATGTCATCCTTCCCGACATAGCAGAGAAAGTCAGAGCTGCCCTTGATTAAAAAATCGTGTTACTCAATCTTGGTCCCGTATCAAAAATTTCAAGATGTTGCCCCTTACCTTTATCCTCTCCCCGCAAGGAATTTATGCGGGGAGAGGAAGTTTCATTGGGACCACACATATCTTCTGTGTATAAAATGAATCAAAAATTATCCCTGCTGAGTTTGCAGGCATAAAAATTGAAAAAATTACCCCCTTTTCCCCACAAGTATTACTGCGAGGGAGAGGACTTTTTAAATGCGGATTCAAACTACTGTCTAAGCTTGTAGGAAATAAATATTTTATTCCTCTGAACTCTACGAATTGCCATCCACATGATTATTTCTCCATTCTCGCGGGCCAAACTTTATAGACCGAGTCTTTTGAAAATTTTCCAAAAGTCCTGCTTGCGCAACTTAACATAAAAAACTAATTACAAGAAATCTTAAGTCGGTGGAAACTTTCCCTACCCCACGCAAAGCGCGGGGGAGGGTGACGGGTCTGACGTCACCCACGAATTTCTGGAAAATAACACCTCATCCCTTACCACGACTACAAAAAGGTGTACTACGCTCAATATTTGAACACTCTCTTTATACGGTATAAACGAATATATCCTTCCGGTAAAAGTTGTTGATTTAGTGCGAAAAAT
>WFZT01000184.1 GCA_015489415.1 Caldifarciminota bacterium
AGCTGGACCCATATTTGAATGTTGATCCGGGCACCATGAATCCCTTTCAGCACGGAGAGGTTTTTGTTACAGACGATGGAGCCGAAACTGACCTCGACCTCGGGCACTATGAAAGATTCCTGAACCAGAACCTATCGAGAAAGAACAATGCCACAGCAGGACAAATTTATGAGTCATTGATTCAGAAGGAAAGACGCGGAGACTTTCTCGGAAAGACCGTTCAGGTAGTGCCACACCTCACCGATGAGATAAAACTACGTATCAAAGAGCTCGTGGAAGACGAAGACGACATCATCATCGTCGAAATTGGTGGGACTGTCGGTGACATCGAGAGTCTCCCTTTCCTTGAGGCCATCAGGCAAATGCGACTGGAATTGGGCGAGCAAAACACATTTTTCATACACGTTACGCTTGTCCCCTACATAAAATCCATTGGAGAGCTAAAGACAAAGCCCACGCAGCACTCGGTAATGAAACTGCGTGAAATCGGTATTCAGCCAGATCTTATTATCTGCCGCTCAGAGCGAAAGATTGGTGATGAGATTAGAGAAAAGATTTCTCTTTTTACCAACGTGCCAAAGGAGCGGGTCGTGGAGATGCGCGACCTTCCAACCATCTACAAAGCTCCTTTGATACTCCACAGAGAAAAAGTTGATCAAAATATATTAAAAAAGCTCGATCTCCCCCCCAACCACGGCATAGACCTCTCGGACTGGAAATCCTTTGTTGATAAACTTCTGCACCTCACTGACAGAGTAAAAATCGGTATAGTCGGAAAATATGTGGATGTGAAGGATTCCTACAAGAGCATTTCAGAGGCATTCATTCACGCATCAGTCTCCAACGACGTCAAAGTCGAGCTCAAATATATAGACTCCGAGGACCTTGAGGGCACAGACAAAATTGACGAATTTTTCAAAGATGTTGATGGAATCCTTGTACCCGGTGGATTTGGCTCACGGGGGATCGAAGGCAAAATCAAGGCCATTCAGTTTGCCAGAGAAAATAAAATTCCATTCTTTGGAATATGCCTCGGAATGCAGCTTGCATCCATAGAATTTGCAAGGCATGTTCTCGGCCTCAAGGGTGCGAATTCGACGGAATTTGACCCCAAAACACCTCACCCGATTATTACCATCTTGCCAGATAAAAAAGGAGTAACAAAAATGGGGGGCACCCTGAGAAAGGGAGCCTATCCCGCGATTTTAAAGCCCGGTACCATGACTTATGAGATTTACGGCCGTGTGCGGGAAATTTCAGAAAGGCACAGGCACCGCTATGAGTTTAATCCAGCTTATAGAGAAATCTTTGAGAATAACGGTATGGTGGTCTCTGGGGAATCTCCGGACGGAGTACTTGTTGAGATCATTGAGCTCCAGGACCATCCATTTTTTATAGGTGTTCAATTTCACCCCGAGTTTAAATCAAGGCCGATGAGGCCACACCCAATCTTTCACCATTTTGTGAAAGCAGCAAAAAACAGGAGGTTTTCAAGATGAAATACAGGATCGGAAATTTTGAGGTTTACCATCTTTCAGCAGGAACCTTTGCCCTTGACGGTGGGGCCATGTTTGGGGTCGTCCCAAAAGTTTTGTGGAGCAAGCTGATCCCGTCAGATGAACTGAACAGAATCCCGATGGGAACAAATGTTCTCGTGATAAAGGCAGGGAAAGACCTGATCCTTGTTGATACGGGCATCGGAAATAAATGGAGTGACAAGCTGAAAAAAATCTATGACATTAACCCTAAAAATGCCTTTGAGGGGCTGGATTTTGGGCCAGAAGACATAACAAAGGTTATTCTAACGCACATGCATTTTGACCATGCTGGAGGCTCTACGGTCTACAACCAGTACATGGAGCTTGTGCCAGCCTTTCCAAATGCCACCTATTACGTCCAGGAGATCGAGTGGAAATGGGCCACAAGGCCCAATGAGAGAACGAAAGCAAGCTATTTGCAGGAAAACATCTTGCCCATTAGAGAACAGCTGGAGCTTCTGGATGGAGATACCGAAATCGTGAAAGGGGTTCGCGTGGTCAGAACAGGTGGTCACACCGCGGGGCACGAGATTGTCGTAATCGAAAGTAATGGTGAATA
>WFZT01000185.1 GCA_015489415.1 Caldifarciminota bacterium
ATTCATACTTTTCCTCATTGTTCTGTCGGGCAGGAAAGAGGTTTTTAAGCCGATTATCTTTATTCTCGCAATTCCAATCCTTCTCTGGATTCTCCTGCGTGTGGCAATGCTTGTAGGAATTGCATTCAGGTCAGGTCTTGTAGGTGGCATTATCCTTGCAGCAGTGATTTTCTATCTTCTCCGGTGGTACTTTAGAAGAGCATGATCAAGGGAGTTTTAGCAGCATATTTTCTCCTTTTGATCCCTGCCGTAATTTCATGGATTGAGAAGTTACGGCTGGAAAAGGACATCGTTATCTCCAGTTTACGGGCCCTCGTTCAACTTCTAATCCTTTCATCCGTCATTCTCTACTTCTTCAAACTCCCTGTAATTTTCAACATACTTTTTGTTTTCCTGATGCTAATTTCAGGTTGTATTATCGCAACAGAGCGGGGTAGAGGAGTGCCTAAATCCTTCCTCATCTCATTCGTTGCCATGTTCGTCAGTTTTTTGCCTGTTTTTATCCTTCTATTTTTCACAGGTGTGCTGAAACTTGTTCCCAATATCTTTGTACCAATCTCAGGCATGCTACTTGGGAATGCAACCAAGGCTCTATCTCTTGTTTTCAACAGAACAAAGAAGCAGGTCGAGGAGAATCACGAGATAATCGAGGCCGCTTTTCTTGATGGAGCAGGATACATTGAGGCTTCTAAGATTTTTATGATTGATGTGATGAATGTTGCTCTCATTCCCCAGATTGATGGACTCAAAATACTTGGAATAGTGCACATTCCGGGCACCATGGCTGGACTTTTGATAGGGGGAGTAAAGCCCATTGATGCTGCCTTTTATCAGCTGATTGTTGCCTATTCCATTGCCTCGATTTATGTTTTTACCACATTCATTGGAGCATACTTAAGCTTTCTGCTCCTCTTGAAAAAACGTTATGAACAGACAGCGGGTTTATAAACTTATAGTATTTGCTTCGGGAAATGGCTCAAATTTTGAGGCAATCGTGCGTCACATAAGGGATGAGAATCTACCCCTGAAGGTAACTTATCTGCTTACGGACAATCCAGAGGCCTATGCCCTGGAGAGGGCCGAAAGGCTTGGTATCCCCTCAGAGATTCTCGATTACAAAAGTTTTGACAATAGAGACGAATACAACAGAGCGCTTCTTAAGTTTTTGAAATCACTCGATTTTGACCTGATTGTGCTTGCAGGATACATGCGAATTCTGCCGCCATTCATTGTGAGAGAATTCTGGAGGAAAATTATCAATATCCATCCGTCACTTCTACCGGCCTTTCCGGGGTTGCATGCTATTGAGAAGGCTTATAAATACGGTGTGAAGGTGACAGGGGTTACTGTCCACTATGTTGATGAGGGTGTTGATACGGGCCCGATAATCATGCAGGAATGCGTAAAGATTGAAGATGACGATACGCTCGAGACGCTGGAAGAAAAAATCCACAAGGTTGAGCACGAAATCTATATCAAGGCCATCAAGAAGGTTTTACTGGAAAATTGAGACTTACGTTCAAAACTCCCCAGGACTATGCTTCATATTTCAAACGGCTTGTTGGGCTTGAAAGGGATGCCGAAAAGCAGTTTCACATTAATGAAATAAAAAGGCTCTCTGGCAGAGAGAGGGAAAAGATTGGCCGGGCAATTTTAAGAACACGGGTGCACAGGGCCGGCCAGCTTGTAGGTGGATTCAGTCTCTACCGATTCTGGCGAGCAGATATGCCGGACCACCAGATCAACGTCGGAGACGTGGTTCTCGTAAGTGTCAAAAATCCGCTACGAGACGGCATAGAGGGAACTGTTTACGAAAAAGGTCAGAGTTATCTTACCGTTGCCTTTCCTGAAGATACCCAGCTCAAAATTTCAAAGAGGCTTTTTCGAATTGACCTCTACATTAATGACATCACTTTCAGGCGAATGCTTGATACACTTACCCTCATCGAAAACGGTGTCTCTAATTTTCCAATAGAAATACTCCTTGGCAAAGGGGAAATTCAGGTGAAGGAGGGATATTTTGATGATG
>WFZT01000186.1 GCA_015489415.1 Caldifarciminota bacterium
ATATATTACTTTCTCTACCCTCTCCCAATATTGATACTTCTCGTGTACCCCTTCCCATATTCCCATGTACACCGGAATCGCTCTGTTCTTGTATATCACACTCAATGCAAGTATCCAGTAATCACCCTTCAGTGTGGTACTATCCATCAACAAAACTATCTTTTTCCTTCTCCTCGGATAAAAATATGGCAGGGAGAAGATCAATCTTACGTAGCTTTTCCAGAATTCTTCATCTACGTTTAGCTTATCGAGGAAGTTTTGGAGTCTTTTGAGCTTATGTTTTACATGAGTGGGAGAGGGGATGTGAGCAGCGATGTCTCTTAGGGTGAAGTTATCGGGGTTAAAGAAGGCGACAATGAGATCGGCGAGGGTTTTGAGGTGAGGTTTGGGCAGGGAGTGGAAGTGCATAGAGAGGATTTTATGAATATATTTTGAGAAGAATGAATAGTCATGCATGTCCATATTGTTACACATTTTATGAGGATTGTCAAGTAATAATACATAATTTTTCCAAAATTCGTGGGTGAGATCAGACCTGAATCCTCCCCCGCAAGTATTGATGCGGGGGGAGGATACTATCTTTCACATATAAGACAGCAAAAACTTAAACACACAAAGGTCCTTTTTCACACTTTTTAAGGAAAAATTTCAGTTGTACCCCCCTCACCTCTATCCTTCCTCCACAATCTCAGGGAACCTCCCTCCCCCACAGGCAAAGCCTGTGGGGGAGGGATTCAAGGGAGGGGGCATTCCGCTTAAAAATTAAAAAATTCAAGATGTAACCCCTCACCCTGACCCACTCCCGCAGAGTGAGAGAGGGAGATTCGCAGATTTTTTGTTTGAAATTTAAAGATGTATCCCCTCCCTTTTTCCTCTACCAGCAGGTATTTAAGCGGGGAGAGGAAGTTTTTGCGGTAATGGATTTAAGGACTTGACAGAGAGACCATAAAATCAAGGCATTCCTGCTTATCCCTATTGATTATTCGCTGATGAGCAGTTAATCATTGGAAATTGGAGGCCCGAAATGAAAGTTTTGATGTTGCTTTTACTTATCACATCAGGTACAAAAAAGGTGATTGTGACGAGTGTCAGCCCTTTGAGGCTTATCATCAATGAAATGGTTGATACCTCACAAGTCAAGGTGATTAATATTGTTCCAAGAGGACAAAATCCGCATACCTTTGATCCTCGTCCCTCCGATGTTAAGAAAATTGCAAACGCATGTGCTTTCGTATATATTTCCGACATTGCCGAATCCTGGGCGCCTAAACTTGTTAGAAATCTCCCACTGAAAAACAGGCCCAGAATTTTGAAAGTATGGAAACTCCTTGGGAGGAAAGAGAGCATTTACATTAATCCCCACTTCTGGTTTGACCCTTACACTGTAAAAAAGCTCTCGGGCGTACTTGCGGATTCTCTAAAAGACTGTGGCGCCATTGGAAGTGAAAAATTCTTGAACCGGCTCGATTCCCTCATTCTCTGGATCAATGCAGAGCTTCCAACCCTGAAGACAAAATGTTTTATTCCATCACACAACTCATGGACAGTATTTGCTAAAGCCTTTCACATAAAAACCACCACTCCGCTATGGACAACCGAAGGGACAGAGCTTTCACCACGAAAAATCATTAGAATAATGAAACAGGCGAAAAAATGCGGGACAAAGGTCCTCGTGCTGGATTCAATATATAATCCTGACCTTGTAACCCCGTTCAGGGAAAATGGCTTTAAAATTGTTGAGCTTGATCCTCAGGGCTGGGATGAGGTGACTTATACAGAGTTCATGAAGAAGAATTTGACTAAACTTTTCGAGGCATTAAATGAAGGCAATTGAAGTCAAACATTTAACAGTAAAAAGAAACGGGAAGGTTATCCTCGAGAATGTAAATTTAAGTGTTGATAAGAATCAGATTTTTGCCATCTGTGGCCCCAATGGTGGAGGAAAGACCACACTATTAAGAAGCATTATCGGCATAGTTCCATACGAGGGAACAATAAAAATCTTTGGATTTTTACCCAAAGAAGCGGTTAAGAGAGGGCTCATCAGTTATCTCCCCCAGAGATCGCCCATGGATTACACCTTTCCAGCTACTGTTTACGAAGTTGTTATGATGGGCAGATTAAAAAAGATGGGAATTATCAAAATTCCATCACAGAAAGACAGAGAAAAGGTCCTCAAGAGTCTTTACATGGTTGCTATGGACGAGTTTAAAGACAGGCCGTTTTCAGCCCTTTCAGGCGGACAGCAGCAAAGAGTTTTGATAGCCCGTGCTCTTGCTTCGGAAGCAAAGGTTCTACTACTGGATGAGCCTATCACGGGCCTTGATATTCAGGCCCAGCAGGTCTTTTACACCATGCTGACGGAGTTGAGAAAAAAGACTGATATCACAATTGTCATGGTTTCTCACGACATCGGTGTGGTTCCGGCCTTTGTTGACGTGGTGGCATGTCTAAATAGAGAACTCTTTTATCATGGCGCACCGTCAAAGGAGCTTAATATAGAGCTCCTCAAAAAGGTTTATGGCGGAGACGTTGGAATCTTAATTCACGGACATCATCATGGAACTACTTAGCTATACATTTTTTCAAAGGGCCTTAATTGGAGGCATTCTCCTCAGTATAGTTTTCTCACTGTTTTCATTTTTTGTGGTGGTGCGGAAGCTTTCCTTCGCTGGCGTGGGCATTTCTCACACTGCATTTGGGGGTATTGCTGTTGGTATAATCCTCGGGATTGATCCCTCTATCTCGGCACTCATTTTCGCCATTTTGATAGCAATTTTTATCGCTTACACGAGTCAGAAGCGTAAACTGCACGAGGACGCGGCGATTGGGATATTTTTCTCATTTTCAATGGCACTGGGAATTGCGATTATATCGAGGTTTCACCGCACAAATGTTGATATCTGGAGCTTTTTATTCGGCAACATAACGACCATTACACACGGAGATTTGATATTTTTCTCAGTGGCAACGGCAATAGTGCTGGTTTATTTCATTTTCTTCTTCGGTGACCTGGTTCTCATCGGATTTGACCCGGAGGTAGCTCAGAGCTATGGGATTAATGTCAAGCTTCACAACTACGTTTTTATGACGCTTCTTGCCATGGTCATTATAATGGGGATAAAAATGGTGGGGGTAATTTTAATTTCGGCCTTCCTCGTTCTTCCTGCCACCATTGCATCGGCATTCTCAAAGAGTTTTATCAAAATTATCGGACTTTCAGTCCTTGTCAGCCTGGTTTTTACAGTTGCAGGGCTTTTCCTCTCTTATTATCTGGATATGCCAAGCGGGGCAACTATTGTAATGACAGGCACAGCGCTATTTGCCCTAACCTACCTCAAGGGAAGCTAATCTTCGAGAG
>WFZT01000187.1 GCA_015489415.1 Caldifarciminota bacterium
GCCCGTTCAACGGGCATTTCAATTTCTTCAAGAAGAATAGAAAATGCCGTTCTTCCCGCGTTTTCGGTGAGAACAAGGCTTTTAATTCCTATTTCTTTTTCAACAATTTGGCGGAGCTCTTTTAGCTCATCAGGAGTTACAACGTACATCTTAAATCCCTCACTTCAGTATTTGGTTAATTTTAACCGGAGGTGATAAAAAATACCATTCCAGTGAAGCGGGTTCGAAAATGTTGTCCTTGTTTGTCCTTTTATGTGGAATGAGGAGAGGAACTATGTTTAAAATTGGGTACTTCAAGATTTTCAGTTTGGATGTTATAAGTTTCGCCCCCCCTCCCTTCCTTTGGAAGGGAGGGCTGGGGTGGAATGGAAAAAATTAGTAGAATATAAGTTTGAAATGTGTTCAAAAAATAACGTCACCCTGGATACCCTAAAAGAATGTTAATCTTTCTCCATTCTCCCCTGGCCCCTCCTTCCCGAGGGAAGGAGGGGAAATATACCGAATATTTTGCGATTATCATTGAGGTTACAAGGATCTATTGGAAAAGGTGGTAACTAAAATTTGGAGTTTTTTGACCCAGCTCATTCCAGTGGAGTGGTGTTTGATAGGGGAGCGGGAGGCATTAGAATTTTCCAACAACCATGCTCAGAAAAATTGTCAAAATTTTCATAGCCCTTGCGATAATTGGAGCAGTTATTTACGGTGGACATGTGGGCTATAAACTGGGCAAGAGTGCCACTCTCCACATGCTTGAAAACTTCGTAAAGGCTCCTATTTCTTACAAAAAATACGATTTTAATCCTCTATCGAGAATTTTGATTGTGGGAATGAACTCAAAATCGGTCAAGGCCGATACACTGGAAATAAAATACAACCTGCTCGACTTGCTGTTTCGCAAAATTGCCCTGATAAAGGCCGTGAATCTCTACTTCAATCTCGATACGATAATCAAAGGATACTCTCAAGGGAAAGGCGAGAATAGTGAGTGGCACGTACCGGCTTTTGAAATTTCTCAAATAATCTGGGAAAACGCTGACTTTGTGACTGCAGGGCTCGATTTCAAAGCGCAATACGTGGAAGGCAAGATGCTCGGTGTAAACAACACCCTTGTGATTCCCTTCAAAACCATAAAAACAAAGTTTTTGGGCAATACGTACAATCTGATGAGTTCCACTGTTAAGGTCTTCAAAGATTCCACTGTACTTTACGATGTTCAGGCACTCTCAAAGAAGATCACCGTCAAAGATGGCAAAATGAAGGTGCTTATGAATGGGGAAACCTTCTGGTGGGCCTCATTTGCCCGGTACGACAGTACGGTTCTTCACGAGCCTTCAGGAGTTATCAAAGTACCACTTTACATCGTGAGGGCGAAAAAATCCATGATAATTGGAAAATATTCAGTGGATTCTCTCGATGTCAGGCTATCATCTTACGACTTTGACACACTTCATCTAAAGAGTTTCGCGTTTTATAGGGACAGGTCATCCCTGCTCGGGTCTGGCTCGCTCTCCCACCTGAAATACAATTCGCCTGATTCGGTTCACTACGACTTGAATCTCAGGGTGTCCAACCTGAAGCTCGACGAAGCCAGATTATCAGGAGATATAATCTTAAAAGGCAAGGGATACAAAGGTAGATTTAACGCCCACCTCCGCAATGTTTCATTTAGAGAATATGCATTCAGACAGCTAAACTTAACCTCATCGTTCCATCAGGATACGCTTTTCATAAGCTTCGGCGAGATAAACGACCCTAATCTTTACGCACAATTTTCGGGTCTGGTTTCAAAAGATTCCACGGTCCTTGCTGTTTCAGGGAATGGCTATGACATCGGTGCGTATGTGAGAGAGCCTTTGAGAACCAACTATTTTGAATTTAAAGGAGATGTTGCCTTTACAAAGGAGTCGAGAAGCCTGAATATCAGGGGAATGGCCAGGGGAGCAAGTTTCGAGAACATGTTTGCCCCGGAGATTGCCCTTAAAGTCTCTTATGACAATGGAAACATCGGCGTTGACCTGAAGGCTGTCAAATTTGCCCTGGGAAAGTTTGTCTCAGACTCGACTTGCCTGACACTCAATCTTTCTGCCCATCATATGGGAAATTACCATCTTGGGACATACTTTCCGAAAATCTGGCTCAGGGCCAATGGAAACTTCTATCTTGATTCAAGTGGCCTTTATCTTGCCAACAAAGAACTTTCCTACAGGGTCGATTCCCTTGAGGAGGTATGCACCTCTCCTGTTTATCTGACTTTGGACTCGGAAGGATTTAGCTTGAAAGGAGATTCCATGAGGCTATTTTCCGGTGTTTTGAGCGATTTTGACCTCACGTACACAAAGGATAGCGTCTCTGCATCAGGAAGGCTTGAAAGGATAAATCTGAAGTATCTCAGAGATGTCATGCCGGCTTTTGCCGTAAAGAGAGGGCTGGTTGATGGTCAGCTATCAGCAAGTGGTCCGCTTGAAAATCCTTCTATGAATTTTAAAGGAAAACTCTATGATGCAACCCTGAAAAACCTTGAAATAGATACCATCAGAGCAGAACTGATTTACGAAAACGGGCAGTTAATGAGTCCAATTACCGTTGTCAAAGGCAAAGGGTTCTCCATTTATTCGGATTTTGTCTTACCTGCAGAGTTAAGTCTTTCTCCGTTCAAGATAGAAATAGATAAAGATCGCAATATTCACGGTGAGCTTTCAGTAGAAAGGGTAGATGCAACGGTGATAACGAGACTCATTGGTGGAGACATTTATCCAGAATCCGGCGAGTTGAAGGGAAATTTACTGCTGACCGGTACGCTGAACAATCCCGAACTGGCGGGCAATATGGAGCTAAAAACTGATGGTGTCTATATCGAGGCCTTTGGCAATGAATACAGGCAGGTTTTTGTTAGACTTGATTTTAAAGACAAACGGGTGGAAATACCGGATATAAGAATAGATGCACAAAATGGCTATGCAACAGGAAGCGGAGTGATTTATCTAAAAGAATTAAAGCCATCGGGAGTGAACATATCACTCGAGCTCGTTAAATTCCCATTTGCACACGGAGATATATTTGAGGGGATTTTCAATGGCCAACTAAAAATAACCGGTGAGCTTCCGGACAATGTTTTGATAAGTGGCGATATCAAGGTTGATGAGGGGTACGTTTACCTTTCATTTGGTAAATCAGCCGGTAGCGGGAAGATGCCCCCCAATCCATTACGACTAAACCTGAGGATTCATGCGGATAGGAGAATTTTCCTGGTGAACGAACTTGCAGACATGGAGTTTTCTGCTGATCTCACCATCGTGAAGGAAGACCCTGTAACAGTTCTGATATCCGGAAACCTCAATGTGATAAAGGGAACTTTCCTGTATCTTGACAGGATTTTCATCATACAGGAAGGAAGTATCATCTTCAGTAACGAGCCTGAGATCAATCCCACACTAAATCTCCTTGGAGAAACTGTGGTGAATGACACTATTTTCATCGATCTCCATGTCACGGGAAATCTGAAAACGCCCGAAATCAGATTGACCTCAACCCCTCCACTTGCTGAGGAAGACATCATCTCGCTTTTGAGCTTTGGAAAACTTTTATCTGAAGTTCCAATGACCATAAAAGACATAAATCTAATGAAAACCCGCGCCCTGAATCTTGCAGAGGGTTTGATTTCCAAGGAACTTCAGAAAAGGTTGAGGATAAATGAACTTGAGCTCAGGACGGGTCTTGCAGGTGAAAATCCGCGCTTTTCTGTGGGGCTCTATCTCTCGCCCAGAGTTTATTTCAAATATGCCCACTCCTTTGAGGCCCTTGAGAAGGATGTTTATCAGGTGAAATATTTCATCAAACCCAATATGGCGATTTACGGAGAAAGGGATAAAGAGGGCGAGATTTCAGTAGGTATCGAGGCGAGGTTCAGGTTCTGATATGAGCTATTACGATATTGCTGTCTCTCTCAATATTCATTCGCTTCTCACGTATGCATCGGAGGAGAATATTGAACCGGGCACTGTGGTGCTCGTTGAGGTGGGGAACAAAAAGGTTAAAGGTGTAGTTGTTGAGAAAAGACAAAAGGCACCCGGGGATTTTACAGTTAAGCCAATTATTGAGATTTTCCCTTACCGGATTCCTCCTCATCACGTTGAGCTGATGAAGTGGCTTCATGAATATTATCTTGGTGGTTGGGATTCAATATTGAGGATGTTCCTGCCTCCAGGTGAATTAAGAAGGGAAGCTCTTAAGGTAAGGCTGAAGAAAATCGAAGACCTTCCCCGAGACGAAATTGTTGACTACCTTATTTCGAGGGGTAAAAGGTGGACAGCCCTTTCCACGCTAAAAAGAAAATTTGGCGACAGGTTCAGAAGAATAATCACCACTTTGATCAACCTCGACGCTCTGGAGATTAAAGAGGTCAGGAAGAATGTGAAAGAGAAAGAGGTTGTTTTTGAGGAATTCGAGGACCTTTTCATTCCTCACGTGCCCACTGACGAGCAAAGAAAGGCACTGGAGGCGATCAATCCGTTTATAGATCAAACCCGGTTTAAGACCTTTCTCATTCACGGTGTGACAGGAAGTGGTAAAACTGCCCTCTATCTCTGGTTAACATCGAGGGCTATAAAAAATGGCAAAAGTGTTTATATCCTCGTACCGGAAATTGCCCTTTCACACCAGGTATCGGCCTATTTCAAGAAAGTTTTCAGTGAAAAGGTCGGAATTTATCATTCAAATCTTACGCCAGGTGAAAGGAGATGGCTGTGGAACCGTGCCCTTTACGGTGACATAAAGATACTCGTTGGTCCCCGTTCAAGCCTCTTTATCCCCCTCAAATCTCCCGGTTTAATCGTTGTTGATGAAGAGCACGATACCTCTTACAAAGAGGAGAGGGCACCTTTCTACCACGCCCGAGATGTAGCTGTTGTTCTCGGTAAAATTCTTGGCATACCAGTGGTGCTCGGCTCTGCGACACCTTCTGTTGAGAGCTATTTCAACGCCTTAAAGGGAAAATATGGTCTGATAAAACTTAAGAAGAGAATTCGTGGCTACTATATGCCGCAGGTAGAAGTTGTGGACATGCGCGAGGAAAAGAGCGATTCCATTCTTTCGATAAAAATGATGGAGGAGCTCAAAAGCGTAATCTCAAGTAACAGACAGGCGATCCTCTTCCTGAATCGGCGCGGTTTTTCCCACCACATACAGTGCCAGGACTGTGGACATATCGAAAAATGCCCACATTGCTCGGTAAGCCTTGTGTTCCACAAATCTTCAAAAACTCTCAAATGCCATCTTTGCGGCTATACAAAGAAGGTGCCTGATAGGTGTCCTGTGTGTGGCTCCTACCGGCTCAAGCCAATCGGTGTGGGGACTGAAAGAGTAGAAGAGGAGCTGAAGAAATTCTTTCCGCCTGAAATTATTGTCAGGATGGACCTTGATACAACGCGGAAAAAGGGAGCTCATGGCAGGATATACAGGGATTTCTTGATGGGAAAGAAGAAGATTCTGATTGGCACTCAGATGGTCACCAAGGGATTTGATTTTCCAAGGGTGGGATTTGTGGGAGTGGTCCTTGCCGATACAACCCTTGCTATTCCGGATTTCAGGGCAGAGGAGTTTACCTATCAACTGATCAGCCAGGTTACTGGCAGATCAAGAAGGGGAGGAAAAGTTATCATTCAGACCTATTCACCTGAGGATGTCGCCATTTCTACGGGTGCAAAAGGCTCGTATGAGGAGTTTTTCAAGAAGGAACTCGAAAGCAGGAAACTTTTCGGATACCCACCATTTAAAAGGATTGCCATAATCGAGGTAAAATCTCGCTCCAGGGAATCAGCTTCGAGGGAGATTGCAAAAATTGCCTCTAAACTTGTGGAGATCGAGCAGGATGATGTTGAAAATGTCGGTCCTGCGCCTTCTCCAATTGAAAGGCTTATGGGATACTATAGGTTCAGGGTGTTGCTCAAATCTGAAAAACCGTTTGCCATTCAGCATCTTATCAAGAAATCCGGTCTCCACGAAAAAGCGGGACGTAATCTGGAGATCAATATTGACCCCTTGAGTTTTTTCTGATTCAGGAACATATTCCAACTGTCCGAAGTCTAAAGGAAAAAAGGAGGTTCAGAGATGAGAAAGTTAATCGTTGGCATGATATTCATCACTGGTCTGGCATTTGGTCAGTGGGGTGCAATAAGTGGCTCTGTCACAGATGGGACCACTGGCGATCCTCTAAGATATACGCTCATAATCGCTGAAAATCTCACCCATCCGATGCACTCCATGATTTCATACACGAGGAGAAACGGGCAGTATACCATCCGGCATCTCGAGCCAGGTGCCTATTTTGTCAAGGCCATCCATCCGGGATTCAGGTCACTTTATTACAACAATGACACGAGTAGAAGTGAAGCAGATACGGTATATGTGACTGCGGGAGCAACCACGAGTGGCATTGATTTTACCCTGTATCCCTGGAATCACTACATTTCCGGTGCAACTGTCAGTGGAACTGTCACCGATGAGGCTACAGGAACACCTCTCCGTCACGCCTTTGTCTTCTTGAGACCTGTGGATTCCACACGCCATCACATGTTCCACAGGCTTTTCTCCTTCACTGATTCCACCGGAGCCTACCAGATTACAGGAGTACCTGCAGGTCATTACATTGCAGTCTCATACAAGATAGGCTATGAACGAGAGTATTACGATAACGCCTCATCGAGAGATTCCGCAGAGGTGCTGGTAATTAATGATTCGGACACCCTCAATGACATCAACTTCACCCTTCGCAGGATAACCTTTGCGACCATTACAGGTACTGTAACCGATGAAAGTACATCAATGGCTATACCCCGTGCAAAGGTTATGGCCGTAAGACTGGTACATGGTCGTCCCATTGGATGGAGGAGACTTGCAAGAACAGATTCTACCGGGTTTTACCACATAAGGAAGCTTATCCCCGGGAACTATATTGTGAAGGCATGGAAATTTGGGTACGAGAGAGAATTTTACGATAACGCCTCGGTTGTTGATTCTGCTACACCCGTCCATGTAGACTGGGGTGACACAATTGGTGGCATAGATTTCACACTTACTCCATGGAGTCAGTTCCCCTATGACACTGCATCCATAACCGGAACCGTGACCGATGAATCCACAGGCGACCCTATCTCAGGTGCCCATGTGCGTGCGTTCTTCAGAAGGTGGCCTTTTTCAATAGTGACAACAACCGATTCGAATGGTTCGTATACACTGCACTATTTGCCATCGGGCGATTCAGTTGTGGTCATGGCACGTGCAAGGGGATACCTATACGAATTCTATCAGGAAACTCCGTATATCTGGGATGCCACGCCAGTCGTACCACCTGCATCGGACATAGATTTTACGCTGACGCCGCGTGGAAACTATGGCTCTGGTGGAATCATGGGTGAGGTTTCTAATGGAAAATCGGACGGGCTCACCATTCTTGCCACAAACCTGAGCACTGGCGAATCTTTCGTTGGAGCGGTTGATATGAATAGTTACAACATAGATGACATGCCTCCTGGCGACTACGATGTCAAGGTGCTCGATGTGAATGGAAACACCCTTGCAGAAGATACTGTTACAGTCGGTGACACCTATGTGGAAAAAGATTTCCATGTGACAGAAGTTGGGGAGTCCAGCTCTCTTGCAAATCCAGTTAACCTGCATGTGAAATTTGCGAATCTCAACAGTGTGAAGCTGGAGTTTGCCCTTCCAAAGAGTGAGAGAGTTGAACTAAAACTTTATGATGTGACAGGAAGAGTGGTCTCTTCAAGAAATCTTGGTCTGCTTGGTGCGGGTGCGCATGAGTTTGAGGTAAAGGGTCTGAGGCCTGGTGTGTACTTTGTCTCAGTTGAAGCTGGAAAGACGATTTCGACTGGTAAGTTTGTGATTTTGAGGTAGGGTTGGTTGGAGTTTTGTTTGAGGGGGGCGGCGCCCTTCGGGCGCCGCCCCCAATTTTATTTTCCTCACCCTTGTGTCATTGTCATCAATCGGGTAAATTTAAAGACCATATTAACGGAGGAGATGCAAATGCCAAGCGTAGATTGGGAGTTACTTCTGGAGTTCGTTGAAGATAAATTTACAAGGGTTGTGCTACTGAACATTGAAACTGGGGGTTTCACTGTTATTTCGTCATTCAGGCCTAATGAAGAGGATTACGTGGTGCCCGATAAGAATGTAGAGATAAATCCAATTCCGGAGTCACGTATACTTGAGGAGATGAACAGGTTTGCACGGGAAGTTGACGATGAAAGGATTCAGAAAAGACTAATCTTAGCACTTGGCCGGAAAAACCCATTAAGACAGTTTAGAAGAATCCTGGGATTTTACCCTGATCTTTTGGAAGAGTGGAATAAAACACGTATAACGCTTTTATCGAGATGGGTTTTAAAAGAGCTTGAAAATCTTGGAATTCCACCAGAAACCTTCGCCAATGCTGAAGAACTTCTAAAAATGTCAAACTCAGCCAAAATCAACCCCCTGTAGCAGCTGGATTATTCTATTTTAGTCTACATGGACTACTCCAAATCAGTTTATCCTCCCATATATTTTAGCATTGGTCTCATCGCGTTTCAAATATAGTTAACCGAGATGTGGCTTGTAACCTAAAATTAGTCTACTCAAGCCTGTGAAATTGTATATTAAGGAGAATACTAAGTTGGTTGAGATTTACAGTGTTAGATTTTGTATCCCTATATTCAGAAAAAAAACTTTCTCTACATCTTTATTACCTTGGTAAAGTTTGATGTTTTAAATATATTACTCACACCAATATTCAAAGTTTACTCATAAAATTCTTTTTGACGCTTGCGGACTCCCTATTATTTCAATAATCAATACTGTTACAGAGAAATTCCTTAAGGATTGTTAGAATGTTATTATTATCTATCATTTACTCGTCGTTTTTACAATTATTCTACAAAGGAATTTGACATAATGAATTGAAAAATATTAAAATCAAGGTGTTTCAAAGGAGGAAATATGAAATTTTATGAAGTACGTGACCCTATCTATGGATTCATACAATTTAATGAATGGGAAAGGGAAATTATAAATCATCCAGTATTCCAGCGCCTGAGGCGAATTAGACAGCTTGCATTGACAAATATGGTGTACCCAGGTGCCATTCATACAAGATTCGAGCATTCCTTAGGAGTTATGCATTTAGCCTCAAAAATGTACGACTCAATAATATCAAGGAGGAGAAATAGAGAGATATTGGAAACCGAGCTTGGGTATGATGAAGCTGGATTCAAACGGGATAGGCAGATTGTCAGATTTGCTGCTCTGTTACATGATGTTGGACACGGACCATTTTCACACTTATCAGAGGACTTATTCCCATTAAATTTGGATAATAAAAGATACAAGCATGAAGATTATACTGTATCTATTATTAAGACAATTTTTAAAGATAAAATAGAATCCCACAAACTGAATAGTAACTACAATATAACAGCTGACGAGGTTGCAAAACTGATAGAGGGTGGTGATGAAAGAGCCTCTTTTTGGAAGATTCTGATATCTAGTCAATTAGACGCTGATAGGGCTGATTATTTGCTAAGAGATTCGTTACATACAGGGGTAAAGTATGGTATATACGATTTAGAAAGACTAATAGTTACATTAACTCTGGGCTTTCTGGCTAATGATGATAAAGATGGGATAAGAAACCTTAATGGCAATTACAGTCATGGTAACGAAGGTCAAGAGCTTGTACTTGGGGTGGAAAGAGATGGATGGCATGTTGCAGAGTCGTTGATTATAGCGAGATACCAGATGTTCACCCAAGTGTATTATCATAAAACAAGAAGAGCTTATGACTTCTTGTTAAAAGAGTCTCTAAAGGAATCTATAGAGAATTACCCACCTCCCGATTCAATAAATGAATTTATCCAATTCGATGATTATTCCGCTTGGAGTAGTATGAAGCGAAAATCGTCAAATTGGTTTGACAGAATATTAGAAAGGAAGCATATTAGATTATTGAAAGAGACTAAGGAGGTACCTCTTAGTGCTGAAATACAGATGATGGAGAAAATAAAGAGGATTTTAGATAAGAAGGGGATATGGTATTGGGAAGATACCCCTGAAAAACCAAAAGAATGGTATAAAATGGGAGAAGGAGAAGAAATCTATGTTATAGATGGGGAAATAGCTTCTCCTTTATCTCAATACTCGGTAATTACTGAAAGCTTGCAGAAACGGTTTACAAAATCGAGAATATATGCGTTACCTGAAGAAAGAGACAAGGCCGAAAGGGCTGTAAAGGAGGTTTAATTATGAGGGAGATTTTTAAAGGGCCAAGTTTAATTTATCATATCGTTAAAAAATTAAAAGAGAAGTATCCTGACCGTCGTATTGGAAAAACGAAGTTGCAGAAGCTTTTGTATTTGCTGGAAGTTAATAGCGATCTGGATCTACATTACACACTTTACTATTATGGCCCTTATTCGAGTAAAGTCGGTAGGTACATTAACGAGGCGAATTCCTTAGATTTTATAAAGGTGGTATGGGAACAAGATATAGGATATTCAATAAATCCTGCTACTCCTAATCAACAATTCTTGTATAATCTGTCAGATTTGACACAAGAAGATGTTGTGAACAAAGTAATTGAAAAATATGGTGAGTTTACAGCAAATGAATTATCTATTATTACAACTGGTATTTATTTACAGAAACGTTTTGGAATAAACGATCCTGATAAGCTTATTGATTCAATTTTGAAAGTTAAGCCCAAAAACCGGAAAGAATGGATCGAAGAGGTGCTAAAGAAAGGCGGAGTGATTTAATAAACCACTACTAGTTTTTTTATTATATTTTGATTAATTTTTGCAAATACCGCATAGTGCGTTTAAAAAGTCAAATACACTATTTTGGAGAGTATAGGTTTGGTTATCCCTAAAGTGGATTATATCTCTTTTATCGCCTACATCTTCATTTGGGTACAACAATTGACTCTTAAAGACTTCTTCAATAATACCATTTTTGGAAAAATAATTTTTTAAATCTTTCCAACCACCCCCTCCTGCCGTTTGCTCATCCTTCCCTCCTGCTACTTTTATTAATGGCAATTTTGCTTCCACAAACATGTGGGGGTAGGAAATCCCTTTTAAATTCAAGAATTCCTGGATTACACCGTAGTTACACAGTCCCAAAATGGGAAAATTTTTGACCGGAGTGGAAAAATTTTTTACGTCAGGTCTTCAAAGGTTTCTTCCGGGCTGCAGGGAAGAGTACGTTATTCAAAATCAATCTGTATCCTGGCGAATTCCTGTGAAGCTCGAGTCTTGTTGGTGGGTCTCC
>WFZT01000188.1 GCA_015489415.1 Caldifarciminota bacterium
GATCTCTCGGAAATCCCTCCCGGTTCCATCATCATGGTTCCCGGAAAGGTGGAGCTTAAGCCTACAAAGCTGGAAATACTCAAGGACGTGGTTGGAATCATCTATCAGGTCGCACTGGCATACATTGCAATAAGACAGGTAACACGATAAATGGGCAGGTGGGGATATTTCATCACGTTCGAGGGAATCGAAGGTAGCGGCAAATCCACGCTTGCCAGGAAACTCTACGAATATCTCACTGAGAATAAATTCAAGACCATACTCACTCGTGAGCCTGGAGGGACCAAAGAGGCGGAGGAAATTCGTGAGGTTCTCCTCAAGGCCGGCAACTCTCTCGACCCTGTGACAGAATTACTCCTTATGCTGGCAGCAAGACGGGAAAATGTCTATAAACGCGTATTGCCAGCCCTGAGAGATTCTTACATTGTCATTTCTGACAGGTTTGATGATAGCTCTTATGCATATCAGGGATTTGGCCGTGGACTGGAGCTCAAATTCATTTCAAGACTCAACAAGGTTGCGACCGGGGGGCTCAAACCCAATCTCACCTTCCTCGTGGATATTCCCCCGGAAATGGGATTTTCCCGCATGAAATCTAAAAAACTTGATAGAATTGAATTAGAGGATTTAGAATTTCATACCCGTGTAAGGAAAGGTTATCTGATCCTTGCAAAGCGAGCAAAAAAACGATTCCATGTGCTCAATGGCGAGAAATCCATTGACGAACTCATGGAAGAGGTGATTCAAGTTACCCTCGAAAGATTGGAAAAGAAAGGAATCAAAAAATTTAAAATGGAGGAAAGTTAAATTGAAAAGGATTATTGCTGTTGCTCTTGCTCTTATAATTGGATTATCAGTTGGTTACAAAATGGGGGATGCTGAGGCGAAAAAGAAAAATATCAGCATGATGTTCCGCCTCTTCACGAACACACTAAACTATGTCAAGGATTACTATGTTGAAGAAAAGGACCCGCCGGACTTGATAGAAAAGGCCATCGAAGGGATGGTTCATTCCCTCGATCCATTTAGCGATTTCTTTACACCTGAGCAAACAGAGGAATTTAAGATTTCTACCACTGGAGAATTCGGTGGACTTGGTATCCAGATTGGCATCAGAAATGGTGTAGTTACAGTTATTTCACCCATAGAAGGCACCCCGGCTTATAGAGCAGGGCTCAGGCCCGGAGATAAGATCATAAAAATTGAGGATACCAGCATCATCGGGTGGAAACTATCCGACGTGGTCAAAAGATTGAGAGGCAAACCCGGGACAAAGGTAACAATCACCATTTCCCGGCCGGGAGTAAATGAGCCTCTCAAATTCACGATAACAAGGGCCATCATTCACATTCAAGCAGTTCCATATTTCGGTCTTGTGGATGGGAACATTGGCTACATCAAACTCTCATCATTCCAGAAAAACGCCAATGTTGAGGTGAGGAAAGCCCTTGACAGCCTGTTTGCGATGGGAGCAAAGAAGATTGTCCTTGACCTCAGAGGAAATCCTGGCGGACTTTTAAGTGAGGCAATAAGGACTGCGAATCTCTTCCTGCCTCAGGGTGCATTGATTGTCTCCACCAAGGGCAGGGTTCCAAACTCCAACCGCGATTTCTTTGCCCCTGGCAAGCCATCCCACGGAACAGATTATCCACTCGCAGTGCTCGTCAGCCGCGGCTCAGCATCGGCTTCAGAGATCGTTTCTGGAGCCATCCAGGACTGGGACCGTGGAATCATCGTGGGAGACACAACATTCGGTAAAGGTTCAGTCCAGAGAGTTTTCCCGCTCCAGGAAGGCTATCAACTTAAGATCACCACAGCACGCTACTTCACACCCTCTGGAAGGTGCATTGACAGGAGAACCTTTGGCAAGAAGGACACAACTCGCACGCCCTATTACACCAAAAGGCTGCACAGAACAGTCTATGGAGGCGGTGGAATAATTCCCGATGTGGTTAAAGAGAGTGAGCTTCTTGCTCCGCTCGTATCAAAGGCCTTCGCAAAGGGCGTTTTCTTTGACTATGCCGTTAAATACTATAAGAGCCACGAAAAACCCGCTTCACCTGAGGGAATTAATTTAAGTGATGACCAGCTCAAAGACTTTGAAAAATATATGAAGGAGAAGGGAGTGAAATTCACGTCCTGCGACTTCAAAGACGCCAAAGACCAGATCAAGCTCGTCCTCGAAGAGGAGATTGCAGAAAAATACTTTGGTAGAAAGGGCAGATACGCCGTCATGCTGAAGAAAGACAGTGTTTTCAAAAAGGCTGTAAATATCCTTGAACATGCGAACAAGGTCGACGACCTCTACTCTATAATGGAACACAAATGAGCAAGGAGTTTGTTCACCTACATCTTCATACTGAATACTCGCTTCTCGACGGTGCGTGCAAGATTGGCCCTCTGATGAAAAGGGTCAAAGAGCTGGGCATGAATGCCGTTGCCATCACCGATCATGGCAACCTTTTTGGGGCAATTGAATTTTATAAGTCTGCCCTTGAGCATGGCATCAAACCCATAATTGGGATAGAGGCATATCTCACACCGGGCGATCACAAGAAAAAGACAAAACAGGGTCTCTATCACATAACTTTACTTGCAGAAAATTTAGAGGGGTACAGGAACCTCCTTTATCTTTCGAGTATTTCCTATCTTGAGGGTTTTTACTACAAGCCTCGAATGGACAAAAAGCTTTTAAGGGAGCACTCGAAGGGACTCATTGCCCTATCAGGCTGTCTCTCCGGTGAGATCCCTCGCAAGATTCTTGCAAATGACTTGGAAGGTGCAAGAGCTGCTCTCGGGGAATACATAGAGATTTTCGGCAAAGACAACTTCTTTCTCGAGCTAATGGACATCGGACTTGACGAGAATCTCACAGTAAATCAGGCACTTGTGGAGCTTGCAAAGGATTTCGGAGTGGGAATTGTTGCCACAAACGATGTTCACTACCTCACACCTGAGGACTACAAGGCACACGACATTCTCCTCTGCATTCAGACCGGCAAGAAGGTTCATGACCCCAACAGGATGAGATTCCAGTCGAGAGAAGTTTATTTGAGAAGTCCTGACGAGATGTGGTCACTTTTCTCTTCAACACCTGAAGCGCTAAAAAACACTCTCGAAATTGCAGAAAGGATAAATCTTGAGCTTGAGCTCGACCCAACAAAAGTCCATCTGCCGACATTCAAGATCCCAGAAGGATTTGCAAACGCCGATGAATACCTTGCCTACATCGCACGAAAAGGACTTGAAGAGAAGGGCAAAACCGGTGAAATCTACGAGGAACGACTGAATCGAGAGCTTGAAGTCATCAAAAATGTTGGATTTTCGGGCTACTTCCTCATTATCTGGGACATTGTCAGGAAGGCGAGAGAAATGGGCATTCCTGTGGGCCCTGGTAGAGGCTCTGCGGTGGGCTCACTTGTGATCTACGCCCTCGGGATATCGGAGCTCGATCCCATTGAGTACAACCTGATTTTTGAAAGGTTCCTTAACACCGAAAGAATTTCGCCTCCAGACGTGGATATTGATTTCTCCGATATTGGCAGAGACAAAATCATCAAATATGTCCGTGACCTTTACGGTGAAGAGAGTGTCAGCCAGATCATCACCTTCAACAGAATGATGGCAAAGGGAGTTATTCGTGACGTAGGGCGTGCCCTCGATCTCACCTATCAGGAGGTTGATAGAATCGCAAAGATGATTCCCAACGGCCCTGATGTAACTATTGAAAAAGTCGTTGAGAAAAATTCGGAATTAAAGGATATTTTCAACGGAAATCCCCAGTACCGTGAGCTTTACGAGATTTCAAGGCGTATCGAAGGACAGGTGAAGAATACATCCATCCACGCTGCAGGTGTTGTTATCGCCCCTGGTAAAATTTACGAATATGCGCCTCTCTACAAGAGTCCAGATGGTTCGATCACAACCCAGTACGACATGAAATCTATCGAGCAGCTCGGACTCCTGAAAGTGGATTTCCTTGGTCTTCGAACCCTCACCATCATTCAGTGGACAGAAGAGATGATCAGGGAAAGGCATGACCCTGATTTTGATATCACAAAGATTCCGCTGGACGATAAGAAAACCTTCAAGCTTATCTCACAGGGCAAAACCCTCGGCGTGTTCCAGCTTGAATCACCCGGCTTTAGAGAGATGCTTAGAAGGCTCAAGCCGTCAAAGCTTCAGGACCTCATCGCCGCCATTGCCCTCTACAGACCGGGTCCCCTGAAATCAGGCATGGTGGAGAGCTTCATCAAGAGGAAAAACGGGAAAGAGAAAATTCACTATGATTTTCCTGAGCTGAAGCCCATTTTGGAGGAAACCTACGGAGTGATCGTGTACCAGGAGCAGGTCATGCAGATTGCGGCAAAACTTGCAGGCTTCACCCTCGGCCAGGCTGATGTTCTCCGAAAGGCAATGGGAAAGAAAAAACCCGAGGTAATGAGGAAACAGCGCGAGGTATTTGTCAAAGGGGCGGTGGCACTTGGCCACGACAAAAAGAAGGTCGAGAAGCTCTTTGACGATATCGAAAAATTTGCGGGTTACGGATTCAACAAGTCCCATGCCGCGGGCTACGCTCTACTTTCTTACAGAACGGCTTATCTTAAGGCACACTACCCGAACGAGTTTCTCTGCGCCAACATGACCGCAGAGACCCATTCGCAAAACTTCACAGAAAAAATTCATCAGTTTGTGAGTGAAGCCAAAAGGTGGCGAATTAAGGTTGTACCTCCGGATATCAACAGGAGCGAATACAGATTCACATTGTTAGAAGACGGAAGCATTCTTTTTGGTCTCTCGGCCATCAAGAACGTGGGGGAAGCGGCAGTCGAAGAAATTGTGCGGGCAAGAAAGAAGGGAGGTCCATTCAAATCCTTTAAAAACTTCCTCGAGCGCATAGACTCAAGGAAGGTCAACAAGAAGGTCATTGAAAGCCTTATCAAAGCAGGTGCCTTTGATTCAATTGACCCAAACAGAGCAAAGTTATTAGAAATCCTTCCAGACCTTTATTCAAGAACCCAGAAGGCAACAGGCGGTTTCGTCGGCTCCCTCTTCGGCGAGAGTTTCGACGAAGAAACCCTCGCTACAGATAGGGACGTGGAGTTTACTCTTGAAACCAAGCTGGCATTTGAGAAAGAAACTCTTGGATTTTTCCTTTCCGGACATCCTCTCAATAAGTACAAGGCCATTATTGACAGGCTAAATATAACAAAAAGCTCAGAGCTACGTGACATCAAGGAAGGCAAACCCGTTACAATGATAGGGTACCTCGTATCCTACAAAACAAAAAAGAGCGCCAAAGGTGAGCCCTACGCAAACCTCGTTTTTGAAGACTTTGATGGCGAATACAACGCAATTGCCTTCCCGACACTTTACAAGGAAATTGCATCAGACCTCGTGAAAGACACAATATACATAGTGCGGGGAATACTCACATTTGACGATGATGAAAATACAATGCCGAGAGTGGTGCTAAAATCAATAACCCCATTCGAGAAGGGAATAAGAGAATTAACAAAGGGGGTCCTTGTAAAACTCCAGAGTGAAGATGACATTGAGGACGAAATCCTTGAAAGACTCTACAGAATTATTTCCGTAAACCCCGGGAACGCTGAGCTTTACTTTGTAGTGACCGGGAAAATGCTCCGCTCAAGGAGTTTAAAGGTGAATCCCAGCGAGAATCTCATAAAAAATATAGAAAAAATCCTCGGCAAAGACTCAGTTTCTTTCTATCTTTAGTTCCGGTTAATCAAAGATAAACTTTACCCTGTCCCCAACTTTTACTCCGTGTTTCTTAAACCAACCCTGATTTACTTCGAGTGCATATCGGGCAGGCTTTTTTGAAATATGGGGCGTTGTCGTGTATGGCTCCATATCCTGTATGTCAACTATAACTCCGTCTGAATCGATGAAGGCGATTGAAAGTGGAATCATGGTATTTTTCATCCAGAAGGACAGGTAATCCTCATCCTCAAAAATGAATAGCATGCCACTATTTTCAGGCAAAAACTCACGGTACATCAATCCAAGAGCCCTTTCCTCCTCGGTAACTGCTACCTCCACAAAGAGAGTGTCATTTCCAATGACCACCTTTGCCGTTTTCGAGGCAGAAAACAGGCTCAGAGCGAGCAACAACCCTATCATTGTCCCAATAACTCCTTCAGTTTTAGAGCATTAAAAACCGCGTAGGCGTTGGCATCGTTGTTGAAGTAAACATAAACATCTTTAACATCTGCTGGCAGACTTGTAAGATAATCAGCGAGATTACGTATATCGCTCTCGTCATACGCCCCCCCGTAGAGTATCCCCTTTCCGTGCATCCTGATGTAAACAAAATCTGATGTGACCCATCTTGGGCATGGCAACTCAGGATGGTGAAACTGAACAAACCCTACCCTGTAGCTTTTCAGGAGTTCCTCGACCTCGCTGTCAAACCAGGTAGAATGGCGAAATTCGATGGCAAATCTGAATTCGGGATAGCTCTTAAGGAGTTTCAAAAATTCCTCAAGCCGCGGTAAGTCCTTTTGCATTATGGGTGGAGTCTGAAAGAAAACAACGCCAAGGTGCTCGCCTATCAACTGGACTCTTGAAAGAAACAGTCTCAGGTTCGATTCCACCCCTCTGAGCTTCTTTCGATGAGTTATAAGCCCCCAGCCTTTAACGGAATAGACAAATTCATGAGGTGCCTTCCTCTCCCACGAGAGAAAGGTTTTCTCAGGTGGCAACCTGTAGTAGGTTACATTGAGCTCTACCGTATCGAAGTGTTTTGAATAGTATTCAAACCATCTGGTCTTCGGGAGGTTATACGGGTAAAACCTCCCGGCCCAGTGGTCATACATCCATCCCGATGTGCCAACATGTATTTTAGTCAATTTACCCTCACAAGCAAACTTTGTATCTAATTTTCGCCAGTTCTAAAATGTGCTATCGAGAATGGAACGCCCTTCCTTCCCTCTGAGAAGATAAGGCTGAAGCGGAATTCGAAAACTTTCGTCATCAATTTTTCAAATTTATTCATCCGACTTTACAATCCTATCAATTTCAATCAACTGCTCGAGCAACGGTCTTAGTTTTGATAGTGGAAGCATACTTGCTGCATCGGAAAGTGCCTCAGGGGGATTGGGATGTGTTTCAATAAACATGGCATCAACCCCAGCGCCCACACCGGCACGAGCCAGTGGCTCAATAAACTCAGGTTGACCACCCCTCGGGTCTGATGAAGGTATTCCATAAACCCTGATGGTGTGAGTGACATCAAAAACCACGGGATATCCGGTTTTCTGCATGATTCTGAAAGACCTCATATCCACCACAAGGTTATGGTAACCGAAGCTCGTTCCGCGTTCAGTCAGAAGGATGTTGTGATTACCAACTGACTCAATCTTCCCCACAATGTTTTTCACATCCTGAGGGGCGAGGAACTGGCCTTTTTTGACATTTACAACCTTTCCTGTCTTTGCCACCTCGAGGGTTAGCCGAGTCTGCATGGAGAGAAAAGCCGGTATCTGAATCACATCAAGCACCTCAGCCGCAATGGGAACTTCATCCGGATAGTGCACATCGGAAAGCACTGGAATTCCAAAGGTCTCCTTTACCTTCCTTAGTATCTTCGTACCTTCAACCACACCCGGACCGTAGTAATTTTTGACGCTCGAGCGGTTGTCCTTGGCATAGGAAGATTTGAAAATGAATCCTATTCCAAGGTCTTCCGTGATCTTTTTAATCTCTTCAGCCACCTCCATAACGAGCTTTTCGGATTCAATCACGCAAGGACCTGCTATCAATGCAATGGGCTTTCCGTCGCCAATCTCTACATCACCAACTTTTACAACTTTTGTCTTTATCATAATGGCTTTAGGATATCACAAAAGCCCCCTCTCCGCAAGACCAGACTGAGTTTGTTCGAAAATTCTAAATTTTTGTTGCTACCTTTCGCAACGGGTCCTCATAACCTCGCTGACAATCGCATGCCAATCAATAAATTTCCCCTCCTTCCTTTGGAAGGAGGGGGTAGGGGAGAATGGGAAAAATAAATTGTCAAGTCCTGAAATATGTTGACATTTAAAAGGGGGACTCCCCTCAGCATGATCTACCCCCTGTCTTCACCTCAAATCCCTCTATCTCTACTTCCCCACTGTACACCTCGCTCGGCGTCGCATACCCCAACGATTGATGCGGCCTCTCCTCATTGTACAACTCTATCGCCTCCTCCACCGCACCCCCTATCCCACTCTTGAATACTTCCCCCAATCCGTATTCCCTCTTTAACGTCCCCATCACCCTCTCCGCATACGCATTGTCGTATGCATTCCCAACTTCCCCCATGCTCGCTCTCATCCCATTTCTATCCAAATACTCCAAATACC
>WFZT01000189.1 GCA_015489415.1 Caldifarciminota bacterium
AGCCTGAGCGACCTCTTGCCAAAAAGTTTTGCAGATTTAGCGGCTTTAGGGGACTCCCTGCGGAGCGCATCGACCGCCGAATCGAACGCACCGCCGAGCTTCTTGCCGCTGCCGAGCTCCTCATAAAGCCGTTCGCTGAAAATCCCTGTCTCATAAACGCTCACATCCCTATCGAAGCCTATGACTGCGGCCTTTGTGAGCCTGTGGAGCCGTTCAGCAAACGAATTTTTGCCCTTGGCCGCGGAACAGGCGCTCAGGAAAATCAGTTTCGGGCGGCGCCCGTCCACCGATTTGACGGCCTCAGCGAAATCCTCGACGGGCACATTATCAATCAGGCAGTCTTCGGCCTCGAAGGCAAGCGCATCGTGCGAGCCGTGCCCGTCAAAATGGACGATGTCATAGCCGTTTTTGAGTACTCTGCGGAACTCTTTGAAGGTCGGCGGCTGCACAAAATCGATGTCAACAGGCGCATCTATCTTTCGGAACACATCGACGAACTTTTCGGGGTCGGTAAGGCGTGTGAGAGGATCAGCATCGAGCGGCCTCGGCATCACGGTCAGCACCCTTAGCCTCTGCTCAAGGGGTACCTGTTCCCCATCCGTGTTGGGTTTTCGCCAAAACTTTCTTATAATCCTTTCGATGAAAGAGATGAAGTCCTCCAGAGTGGCAAGAGCGGCAATAATTCCTCCGACAACCGAGAGGATAGTTTTCAGCGTCAGCTTGAACTTCAGGATTGAGGTGATCCAGAAGATGGCTGCGCCAAACACAAGGCTGACAACTACCAGAGCCAGCACCTTTACAAGGAATTTGCCCGATTTAAACCCGCCATGATAGTCCATTTTCATCTCCTTATGCGGTTGATTTTAAAGGAACATGTTGACGACTGAAACACAGGAAGAGTCATCACACAGTGCGGTCGAACCAGCAGCCTCAGGCCTTCAAAACCTGAGCATCAACGAAAGCCCACTCGACGGGACGGGTCTCCCCTTCAAAATCATCGGCGTCATGTTGACTGCAATGGCCGCATCGAAATGTCTGAAATGCAATGCCAAAGACGACAATAAACCCATTCTCAGCGTAGCAAACTCACGCCCATCCCTTTTGAAGCCGATATCCACGAAGATCGTTGCCAATTCGGGCGTGCCTAAACCGCCGCCGATGAACACCCAACGATCGCCATAATACACGATGGGGTGTTTGAATCCGATGACTGCGACCGGCGTAAGTCCCTCCGCTCCGAATTCCCGTAGTTTTACATTGGCAAGACCGAGATCGAGGTAAATATAGAATTCATAGTCAATTAACGGCATACAGAGATTATATGTGAACCTTGTTATCCTGTTACCCCCATTGGTCATGCTGACGATGGAAAATCCGGAATACGGTTCTGTGTATGCAGGCACTGGAGCTCCAAATGAGGTGGGCAAAGCTGCCATGTATTCAAGGAATGCCCGGCCGATGAAACCCCCTATCAAATTGTCCACAGACACATACGGCGTGCCCGATATCGTGCTTAATATTATGAGCTTCGTTATGAATGCCATAATGGCAAAAATGATAACACATTTTCCGAGAGTTACAACGCTCCAACGAGGGCACCAACGGCGGCGTATCCGTTGCGGCATATTGATTAACCCATTTCAAAGTTATAAAATTGGGGCAAATGAAACATACCAATCGCAATTCCGATAATCTTATGCACATCATAGAGAACCTTCACATTGGTGTTGTCGTCGTAGAGCCGGTATCCCCCTATGTTGTGAAATACATCAACCCAACAGCTCAAAAGTTCTTTTCAGACGGAGCTAACAATAACATCAGAAGCCTCAGAGATTCACATGTTTTATCAAATAAACTGGCCAAAAACCTGCTTTCCATGTTGCCCGAAGCTAAAAAACACGGCCATACTGAGAGGGTAATTCCTTGCAGGGAGCCACATAAAAGGTTTCACATATCAGTGAAATATGTGGAAAACGGAAAACAGAGTTATTTCGTGTCCACGATAGGCGAACATTTATCCGCCATTGACATGCCGACGCCAACATTGATACGGGATAGCATAAGGGGAGCCGTCCTCTCGTTGATGCACTCTGGCAATATTAACATCTACATGGACATGTATCCATTCCTTCACGAAATCGCTAAAAATTTAAAATCAGTTCCGTTTATCCGTGAAGCCACAGTTGTCCATAAAGAACACATACACCACTTACCTCTTGATCAGGGGAAGGAGGACATGGCGGGAATATTTACGGAGGACATAATTAACACCTGCATAAAGAGATGTGAACCACTTTGGGGGTCAGACAATGAGGTGATCGCAATCCCCTTTGCAATTGGGAAAGAATGCTTGTTAGATGAATTGCCTTATGTCTTTATCTTTCACTTTCAGCCATCATCACTTAATGACATCGAAAAACAAGAATTTATATCCGCATTTCAGGAAATAGTCGTTTTAACAGCATATCTTATGAACCAACATATAAATTACCAGAAGAAACAAGAGGCTCAGGAGGAAACACTTATCAGACCTTTAATTCACAAGATAAAAAACCAGTTGTTCGCTTTAGAACCGAGATATTCGTTGAGAGGACAAAACAGCGACTGTGAGTGGAGTAAGAATTATGCTCAACTTAGATACATAATACATACCCTGAACACTTCGTTCAGAACGCTATACTACGAAATTTTTGGGGATAAATTAAAGTTGAGTTGTTACGCTCCGAAAAGGTTTAACCTAAAAAAGAAAATGGAGAGACTTGTCAGCCCATTTGCAGGACGACTTGAAGACAAAAAAGTCAAGATTATCAAAAATATCGATGCACTTCCGGAAGAAATTACTGCACCAGAGGACATATTTGAACTTATAATATCCAACATCCTAATCTTTCAGACAGATAACATTATAGGCTTTATACTTTCAAACTACGGTAATTTAATTGAGGATTTAGAGCTCCCGTATTTGAAATTCATAATTAATGGACACATGGATGGCAATAAACTTATACTCAAATTCTCCACCAATGAGGATGTATTTCTTGAGCGTTTTTTGCCAGGGAACAACGAGGAACCAATTATATACGATAGGTCATTGCTGCATGCTCGCAGATTTACAAAAAGCTGTTTTAATGGGGAAATAGAGACCGAAGTCGATGAGAAAAATAGGTTGTTCAGTGTAACATTGACCCTGCCTCTTTCAAACAGCTTTTAAGGCGGGGAGAATAAGGAGGGTGAAAAAATGAAACCCGAAATCAAAGGCAATGTGCTCCTTTACGATACGGATCCGAAAAATCAGGAAGAGCTGAGAAACCTGCTGGAAAACGAAGGGCTGAGCGTCACTCAGGTGAACTCCATCGAAGAAATCGTTGAGGAAGTGTGGAAGAACAGGCCTTTGGGCGTTCTGTTATCAGTCTATGACGAAAGCGAATACCAGAGAGCTCTTGAAATATGTCAAAAGTTATATGAATACAAAGATGTCCCAATAGTGATAATAAACCGCTTTTCAATGGATTTTCATCACACAGTTGAAGCTTTAAGCGCCGGCGCATTTGAGCATTTCTTATCGCACACATCCAACGACAACGCTGTAAAACGCTTTATAAAAGTAATTGAGGAAACCAGCAAAAATAGGCCTCAGACAGCCCAGTCACAGGTGCAAAAGCCTGAGCATACGCAGAAAGTCCCTGAATCCACCATCAAATCAGAATTAATAGAAGAGGAGATTTTTCTACGGAAAGAGCCAGAAACATCGATCCCAGCAGCTGCACCTCCCACAGGCAAACTTGAAGATATTTCAATCTCTGAGCTTGTGGAGATTTTCAGGAACCAGATATTTGACGGCAGGGTCGTGATAAAATCAGATGCAGCAGTGGCCGAATTAGAATTCAGAAATGGCGAACTTGAATCCGTTAAAACTGGCAAAAAAAAGGATATCAATGCATTACGCGAGATAAACAACTGGAAAAGAGGCGATTTCTGGATCTATTATCGCGCCAACCCTCTATCGCCGCTATCGGCCGAGAGATTTAACATGCTTCTCGAGACCGGCGTGCCGCTTGAGTTTCTCGAGAGCCAATTCCCGACTGTAGAACTACCCTCATCCCAGCAGACCGCTTTCGAGGGTTCTCAGCCTGAAGAACTCCAGGGCATCCTGGCAGAAAAGCCCGAAGAACCACAGCAGCCGGCCGTCGAGGAAGCTCAGCCTGAGGAGTTGGAGGCGCTCCTTTCGCAAATGGAGCAGCAGGCCGAACAGCAGTTAGAAGCTGCTCAACAGCCAGAAGCACCTCAACAGGGGATCTTCGAGGAAGCTCAGCCTGAAGAACTCCAGGGCATCCTGGCAGAAAAGACCGAAGAACCACAGCAGCCGGCCGTCGAGGAAGCTCAGCCTGAAGAAGTAGAAAGAAAAGTTCCTCAGATATTCGCTGAGGAAACCAAGTTGGAAACGGCGAGAGCAGAAGCGGAGCTGGAAGTGCCAGTCGCAGAGAAACCTGCAACCGATTTGGAAAAACTTATTCAAGCTGCAGAGGTAGCTGAGCACAAACTGAAGGAAAAAATAACAGCTGAAGAAGCAGAGCCCTCTGTTAAGAAACCGTCCGAGACATGGGAATCACTGTCAGAAGATATTCATAACAAACTTAAGGAATCTGCTTTCCAGTTCTCTAACCTTCATTTTGTGTGCGTCATAGACCCGCTGAATAAAAAATGGACATACTATCGGGTTGAAAATGAAAATCCAGAGGAAACCCGTGACATATTTGTAAATTTAATACAGAACAGCGAGTTCCTTTTCGGGGAGGGGCTCGAAGAGACAATGGGACAATCAAAACATTTCATTTATCTTATATCGTCACTGAAAGGCGGCAATTATTACTTCGGCGCCAAAATCGTGCGTGGCGATAGCCCACTCGGAGCAATAAGGTTGATAGCAAGGGAAATAAGAAAGAAACTCGAGGAGCTTTTATAAAAGGATAGAGAAAATCTCGGACAGATTTTTAACGGTCACTGTTTCTATGTCTTCTAATTTCTCTTTTGTTGGGATATATGCTTTTTTAAAGCCAAGTCTTCTGGCTTCCTGCAACCTGAGTCTCAGGCCTTTGACAGGTCTTATCTCACCTGTCAGGCCGATTTCGCCGATGTAAACTGCGTCTCCGGGCAATGGTTCTTTTTTAAATGACGAAATTATGGCAAGAGCGACCCCAAGATCGGCACCCGGCTCGTCTGCTTTCATGCCACCTGTCAAATTGACAAAAACATCCGCATTTCTGAGCATTATGCCAGTGTGATTCTCTATGACGGCAAGCAACATGGACAATCTTCTTGCATCAAATCCCGTTGTGTTCCTTATAGGCATTGAGAACGGTGTTGGAGAAACCAGAGCCTGAGCCTCCACAAGTATTGGCCTGTTCCCTTCAAGCAGTGGGATTATGGTAACTCCTATCCTGTTATCGACATGAACATCAGAGACGAAAAGCTCGGATGGATTTTTTACCTCTATAAGCCCTTTATAAGCCATCTCGAACACACCGATCTCCTCGGTTGAACCATATCTGTTCTTTATGGCTCTCAAAATCCGCAAACCCGAATTGCGGTCTCCTTCTAAAAACAATATGGCGTCAACCATGTGCTCAAGAGTGCGCGGACCTGCAAGGGTGCCATCCTTGGTAACATGTCCCACAGCCATAACAGCTGTGCTGGTAGATTTGGAAAATCGGAGCAACATTGCGCCGCACTCTCTCACCTGCGATACGCTCCCGGGGACAGACGGTATCTCAGGCATGTAAACGGTCTGAATTGAGTCCACTATCAATAGGTGAGGCTTAAATTCGGCTGCATTGTCAAGTATCTCGGTCACATCGGACGATGACATCGCAAAAAGCGAGTCAATTCTGGCACCAAGTCGTTGTGCCCTGAGTTTCAATTGGGGTAAAGACTCCTCTGCCGTAGCATAAAGAACTCTGTAACCCTGTTTCACGAGCCTGTCAGCAATTTGAAGGACAAGAGTAGATTTTCCAATTCCGGGGTCGCCGCCTATGATATAGAATCCGGCTGAAACAACACCGCCACCAAGCACCCTGTCGAGTTCGCCGATCCCGGTCGAAATTCTTACTTCCTTCCGGAATTCGACCTCGGAAAGCAAAAGCGGCGAGTTCTGAACGCCATCAACCCATCCCCTGTCATACTTCTCACCTCTCGACCTGCTTTTTCTCCCTTTTTTAGTCTCTTTTACTTCCTTAAACGAGTTCCATGACCCGCAAACCGGACACCTGCCAAGCCATTTGGGAGATTCGTAGCCACACACCTGACACACAAATTTAGATGGCATAAATGGCACCTCACTCCTCAGGCTTTTGCCCAAGGATTAGAAATTCTAAATCGTCTGGCTTTATGCTCCTCTCTACCGGTTTATCCGAAGAGAATGGGTCGCCAAACAGTGACAACACCTCAAATCCACAACATTTCATGAGCATCCTGGCCTCGCTCGGGAAGTAGAGCCTGACTGGCTGCGTAAGATGATGCTTGATTTTGCCGATATCTATGTCCGCACTCCATGTGATCGTGGATGTTTCGATGTTGAACTTCTGGTTTCCCCTGACAAGCTGCCGAGAGGCGTTCAAGAAAGATGCGAGTATCTTTCCACCTTTACGGAGAGATTTAAACGAATTCCTGAGAATTTTGAAGTCATCATCCTCATTGCCGGAATCGCCAAGAACAACAAACATAAGCAATATGGCATCGTATTCTTCATCCACGGCATATTCACGAATGTCAGCAACCTCAAATTCTACCGGGACACCAAGTCGTGCAGCTCGATCCCTGGCCGCATCTATAAGTGTGGGCGAAATATCTATGCCTTTTACGATATACCCTCTTCTCGCAAGTTCGATGGAATGACGACCTTCGCCACAGCCAAGGTCCAGGATCTTGCGACCTGGCCCAAGTTTCAAGACATTTTCAATAAAATCGACTTCAGGTGTGCTCCGCTTTATCAGTTCATCCCGCTTCGACAGATAGGTTGCTACAAACTGGTCTATCATCCATGGGGAAGGCAACTTACCGATTATCATTGGGATTCTCCTTCGCCTCCTGAACAGGCTTTATGTGTTCGATCAAGTCAAACTCTTTCATAGATTTCAAGTTATTCTCAAGCCTGACCTTATCTTCCAAGGACAGCCTCTCAAGAAGCGACACATTTTTCCTGATTAACTTGGCGAGTGCCACGCTCGCTCTTGATTTCACGGTTTCGTTCTTCTCGTAAAGCATATCCTTGAGCTTATCAAAGGCATCTTCATCGCCGATCTCGCCCACAATGTATGCTGCAACTGCCCTTACATACCAGTATCCTTCATCTAAAAGTGGTCTCACCATATCAGCTATATCTGAGCCGAAAGTAGTCAAAGCCTGTGCAGAACGCTCCCTGAGATGCCAACTTTCGCTGTGCAAAAGCTCAACAAGCTTTTCTTTATCTCCCTTCTTCAAAAGAAGATCAACCGCAGAGAGGCGCTTCATAAGGTCTTTTGACCTCAAAAGCTCATCGACCTCGTTTTTGGGTTTTCTTACCGTTGAGCGTCTTGAAGATCTTGTTGTCTTAGCTTTACTACCCATCTTTTAATGCCCTCCTTTAGTTCAAGCACTCCCCAACCAAGAAGTGCTGAAACCTTATAGACCTCTATATCTTCATCTATGTTGAAATCCACCTCGCCGTTTTCAATCAAATCGATCTTATTAAGCACCACAATCTTCGGTTTCTCAAGCAGGATAGGGTCAAAGGCTTCCAGCTCAGATTTAAGTTTTTTGTAATGATCAAGCGGACTGTCCGTCGCGTCAAGCACAAATATGAGCAGCAATGTCCTCTGGATGTGCCTCAAAAATGCCAACCCCATTCCCCGCCCCCGATGAGCTCCTTCTATTATCCCCGGGATGTCAACAACAGCAAAGGATATGCTGAAATCGTCTTTGACCATCCCAAGATTTGGCGTAACGGTGGTAAAAGGATAACTGGCGATCTTACCGCTTGAACCAGCGAGTGCTTTAAGCAAAGTAGTTTTTCCAGAATTGGGGAATCCGATGAGCCCGACATCTCCGAGAAGCTTGAGTTCCAGTCTAAGCCATCTCTCCTGTCCCTCTGTTCCGGGCTCTGCTATCCTCGGTGCCCTGCGCTGAGGCGTAGCGAACCTCGCATTGCCTCGTCCACCTCTCCCCCCTTTCGCCACGAGCAGTTTCTGGCCGTGTTCCGTGATTTCACCTATCAGCTTACCGGTTATGTCATCGTAAACCACTGTTCCGAGAGGAACGCGGATTATAACATCCTTGCCCTTTTTGCCATGCTTTTTCTGCGGCCCGCCCGGCTTCCCATCCTCGGCTCTGAAAATCCTGTTATACCGAAAATCGAACAATGTTTTGAGCGAGCGGTCACCAACAAGATAAACACTACCACCATCACCACCATCGCCTCCATCAGGTCCACCGCGTGGGACAAAAGCCTCTCTGCGGAAATGCACCATACCATCTCCACCTTTACCGGCTATTACCCTTATCCTTGCAAGATCTACAAATGTCCGTTTTGCGTCTTTGATTCTGCTCATATCAAAATCCCTGTGAAATTTTAATTGTTGTTATAACCAAAATCAATTTGTGGGAATGAGAAAAAAAACAAACAGTTTTGGATTTCCCGCAAGTCTTTGGAATTATTTAATGTGTGGTTTAAAATATTCACCATTCAATCTACACATGAGGAGTGAAAAAGATGCCTAACGGATTGGTAATATATTTGGTTGCAATGTTGTTTATTGGAGGGAAACATACCAATGATGTGGGGAACAAAACGCCTTTCACCTTGAAACCTGGAGATGTGATCTACCTCAAAATGTGGCGACACCCAGAAGTCACAGACACATTTTACATAGGGGCAGATAGCATTGTAGAGTTCCCTCTAATCGGGCCGATTAAGGTCGTTGGCATGACTGCAAGCCAGCTGGACAGCATGCTTACTCAAGCTTATTCCAAATATTATAAAAATCCACAGCTCGATGTCATTCCTCTGTTTAAAGTTGCGGTCATGGGAGAAGTAAACAGGCCGGGAGTATATCTCGTAAAGGAAACAGATGGTTTTTTCGAAGTTTTGGCCCTCGCTCAGGGAACCACATCCAAAGCCGATCTATCAAGGGCAAAAATTCAGCGAGGTGACAAGGTCATTACAATCAACATCAAAAACGCACTTAACCAGAGAAAAACCCTAAAAGAAACCGGGTTGCAATCAGGGGACATAATTATCATTCCCAAAAAATTCTGGCCAAGTTTAATGGAAATCTATTATGTAGTTGCCACATTGGGGCTTATCTGGTCAATCTATACAGCTATAAAGGGAGGCAAGTGAACATGGGGAAAGTATCACTGGACGAAATCAAGTCTATGATAGATAGGCGAGAATTCAAAGTAGGTGTAGTGGGATTAGGCTATGTGGGTCTGCCTTTGGCAGTTGAGTTCGCAAAAGCAGGCTTTCATGTAACCGGCTTTGATGTTGACAGAGAAAAGGTGGATTCCATCAACAACGGCAGGTCGTATATACCAGATGTATCTCAGGATACACTTGCGGAGCTTGTTAAAGATGGGCTTCTAAGTGCAACAACCGACTTCTCCCAAATCAAGGAGATGGACGGGATTATAATTTGTGTGCCGACGCCACTGTCCAAAACAAAAGATCCAGACATGAGGTATATCCAGAGTGCAACTCAGAGCATAGCTGAAAACCTGAGAGAGGGACATGTAATTTCTCTTGAAAGCACAACTTACCCGGGCACCACAAATGAATTCGTTAGGCCGATACTCGAATCAAGTGGATTGAAAGTCGGAAAAGATATCTTCCTTGCTTTTTCACCGGAAAGGATTGATCCCGGAAACAAAAGATACCAAGTAAAAAACACCCCTAAAGTGGTCGGTGGAATTGAGCCTAATTCCACCGAAATAGTCGCATATTTGTATTCAAAGGTAATCGATAAAGTTGTTCCTGTTTCATCGGCCAGAACAGCTGAGATGACGAAACTCCTTGAAAATACTTTCAGAAGCGTGAACATTGCCCTTGTCAACGAGTTCGCTATCATGTGTGAGATTCTCGGCATCGATGTCTGGGAGGTCATAGAAGCTGCGTCAACAAAGCCATTTGGATTTATGCCGTTCTATCCCGGGCCTGGTATTGGAGGCCACTGTATCCCGATTGATCCTCACTACCTTTCGTGGAAGTTGAAAACCCTGAATTACAACGCAAGGTTTATCGAACTTGCATCTGAAATTAACACGAATATGCCGAGATATGTTGTCCAGAGGGTGGCGGATGCACTAAACGAATTCGAAAAGAGTGTAAAAGGCTCAAAGATCCTCGTGCTTGGAGTTGCTTACAAGAAGGATATCGATGATACGAGAGAATCTCCAGCACTCGATGTAATTAAGTTGTTAGAGAACAAGGGAGCAGATGTCAAATACAACGATCCGTATGTCCCGGAATTGGTGTTGAACGGGAAAACTAGGAAGTCAGTCGAACTTACCGAAAAATTGTTGCACAATGTGGACTGCGTGGTCATAACAACCGACCATTCCAATTATGACTACAACTGGATAGTTGAAAACTCTAAACTCGTTGTGGATACAAAGAACGCAACCAAAAACATATCGGATGCCTTAAAATCAAAAGTTGTAAAATTATAAGCAGGTGGTGATAAGATGGCAGTTCAGGAAGAAGAAGTCAGCTTGATGGATATAATTGGTGTCCTACACCGCCATAGATATCTGATAATCGGACTAACCGTTTTTGTGACATTGCTTGCCCTTCTTTACAGCCTCCTGACAAGACCTGTTTATCGAGCCGAGGCAATGGTGCGCCTTTCGATCGCTACTCCTCCAATATCCGTCCTTACTCCGGAGGCCGGCGTCGGAATGGTGCTTGACCCGGTGCAGAGTCAGATCGAGATAATCAAATCCCGCACTGTATCCGAAAGGGTAGTGAAAAGGCTTGGTCTTAACATAAAGTTTCCCAAAGAGTTCAAAAAGGATACTGCATGGTGTTCCGACTCCGTCAATCACGGAACTTACAAACTGGTAATCAAGAACAAAGATACTTTTGAGGTGATGGATCCTAAGGGAAGATACCTTGGCAGAGGCAAGTTTGGGCATAAATTCATCTCGATCGACGGCAAGTTCGGATTTGTTATACGAACGAAAGGAGAAGGATTTTCTCAAAGCGAATACATCTTCAAAATAAGAGATCCCAGACTGACTGCTGAGAACTTCAAAAACAAAGTCAAAGTGATGCAAAAAGGCAATACCGACCTTGCGATCATAAGGTTAAAAGCCTATACCCCCCGAGATGCTGCTATGCTAACAAATGCAGTGGCCGAGGAATATGTAAATTTCACGCTCTACGACCTACGAAAAGAGGCGAGAAGCGTAAGAGATTTCATCCAAAATCAGCTCG
>WFZT01000190.1 GCA_015489415.1 Caldifarciminota bacterium
TTCAGATGTGTATAAGAGACAGCCTCATTTAAAGAGCCAGCGTCGTTTACTCCAAGAATCCTCGCCCATCTTGATGATTCCTCAAATGTTTTAAAAAGCTTTGGAGATTCTCTTAAAGGGCCTATTCGAGAGGGATCATGCTCATCGGGTAAAAGTACAATCATTCCCGGTTTTTTAACGAGCAGATCAAATTTCTTTAGCACACCGGTTCTGTGTACAAGAGGAATGTAGGAGTAGTCCACATAGTCCTTGACAGTGAAGGTACAGATTCTCTGATGCTCTGGAAGGTAACGAAAGAGTCTCACAGCGTCGCCCCTTGTAGGCTCGTGTTTGAAAAATTTGAGAGCCGTCTCCTCGTCCACAACATCCACAGGGATTTCAACGTTTTCATCTATCACCTTTTGCATCTCGGATTTAAGCTTTTGCAGGAGCTCCTCGTTGATCTCTCTACCCTCTATTTCACAGTAGATTCCGTTGTTGTATGAATGGAGGACGTAGAGCTTTGCATCAGGGGCAACTTTATTAAGTGCATAGCCGAGGAGGAAGGTGAGACTTCTCTCATACATCCTGTAACCGTCTTTTGTGTCAATTTTTAATAGTTCCAGCGAGCCGTCTGAGTAAACTCTGTAATTTAACGAAACAACTTTATTGTCAAATCGTGCCCCGATAACATCAGGTCCTATTTTATCAAGAAAATCAACTATGCGTGAGCCAGATGCACGTGTTACCTTTCGACCATCTTCCAGTGTTAAAGTTACGTCCTTCATGACTTTGCCTCCCTGAGCTTCTTGATGGTATGAGGAATGAGACCTCCGTCCTCAAAAATTTCCATTACAGATTTGGGGAACGGTGGAAATTTGAAAACACCTTTTGAAGACCTGATCTCTCCCTTTTCCACATCGATCTCCACTTCATCACCTGCCTCAAGGGCATCGGACGCCTCCGGTGAGACAATAGCCAGAAGTCCGTTGTTTATCGCATTCCTGTAGAAAATCCTTGCAAAAGATTTGGCAATAACAGCTCCGACTCCAGCAGCAACAAGACAAATTGCCGCCTGCTCCCTCGATGAACCCATACCAAAGTTTTTGCCAGCAACAATCACGTCTCCCGGCTGCACCTTTTTAGCAAAATCCGGGTCGAGGTCTTCAAGGGCATGCTTTGCCATCTCCTCTGGTGTCATTATGGAATAAGTGTATTTTCCGGGGAAAATCACATCTGTGTTGATGTCATCACCATACTTCCAGACTCTTCCTTTAATTATTTTTCCCATGGTTACCTCCTATGCCAATTATTGACCACATTAAACCCTTTATCATCCTGTCTCGCCTGAATGAATAAAATAAAGGAGACGAGTAAGTATCTCCAGGTGGTGGAACAAATTCTTTGACTCCTTCCCCCTCAAGCTGAGCAATATTCTCTTTCAGGAGGTCAAGAAAGATTCGCCCATCCTTTCTCACAAGACCGTGGTTAAAAAACCGGGCCACATCCTCCCCTACCTCGTAATGTTCACCTGAAATTCCGGGGCCGAAGACTGCAATTAAATTTGATGGTTCAATACCTCTCAATTTTTTTATGAGCCTCACCGCTTTCCTCGCAATTTCCGCTTTTGTACCGCGCCACCCGGCATGCACCACCGAAGCGACTTTTGAATCCTTATCAAGAATAAAAATCGGGTAACAGTCTGCAGTCTTTACAGCCACAAAAACCCCCTTTTCAAAGGTTATGAGTCCATCTCCATCGACACCTTCCTGCGGGAAATAACGGTTGATGATGAAAACTCTATCACTGTGTACCTGATGGAGATTCACCGGCTTTTCTTTGAACCCATCTGCCCGAAGAGGGGCAAATCCATCTGTGGTGGTAACAAAAAGCACAGTATCACCGGTTTTCATTCTGAAGTACTTTCCAGCGGGATTTTCCACAAGTTGCCACTTCAAATCAACTCCTCCTCGGCAAATCTCTGATAGAGAATCTTGGATTTCCTGTAAATTTCTCTTTTGGGCACACCTGTAATTCTCGAGATTACGGAGGCTGACACGTGTCTATCACCCATGATATCGTTGTAAAAATAAACAAAAGCCGCAGCCCAGGAATCTTTGTTGCCCTTAAAGCCATGGGTTGCCCTTTTCAAAATCTTGTAAATATAAGGCAGGGCCTGATCATTTACGCTCTTTCCCATACCCAATTGATCAAAGATCAGAACAATCTGCGCAATTACCGGATCACGCTCAATATCAAGCTGGACAAACTCCTCAATTTTCTCTTCCGAGAATTCTTCGATCTGCTCAATAAATCTGAAAAGGGGCTCGAAGTCCGGGTCCCTTCTGAATCGCTCTGCATGGGGGTACATGATTTCCATGGCCCGTGGAACGTCTCCTGAGAGGATATAAATCTCCACAAGCTGCCTGGCATCGCGGTAAACTTCTGGGTTCAGAAACTTCTTACCGATCTCCAGTGCAGTTGCATTGTCTCCTGCATCGAGAAGAATGTCGATAATTTCAAATAAAAGCTGGTTGTATTCACCGGTTCGCCCTACATTTTCAATCCTTACAGACAGCTCTTTAGCATAGCGGGTGAGAGTTTCTAAATTGTCGTCCTTGTAAGCTTTGATAAACTTCTCGTAAACTTTGTTTGTGATATCATCCATTTTTAATTACCAGCACCCGGGGCATTCCATTGTAGTCCTTAAATCTGTCTCTTATACACATCT
>WFZT01000191.1 GCA_015489415.1 Caldifarciminota bacterium
CTCCAACCATACGAGCTACCTCCCGGATACCTCTGCCTTGTTGGAGTAGGCGTGCGGCTATTAGCCGACGCATTTCCAAAGCTTCAGCACTTCCTTTGGGTCTCATAGGTAGATTATACTCTCGTGTCTTTGTTAATGCAAAGGTCAATAAGAGGAATATTTTTAAGCATACCCCAGTAAGCTCACACTTTTCAGAAATTTCTAAGGTGGATTTTATATATGACTACTCAGAGTGCTTTTTATCCCTTTTAACCGAGTAATCCTCACTTAGACGGATAGATTAGGCGGAGGTATATTTTCGAGTAGACTCCACCCATTGATTTTCAGGGTATCCAGTTTTATAATTTGTTCATGAAACATGAACAAAGAAAAACAATGAACAGAAAAACCAGCGAACTTATTTCGAAGGTTGTCAACGCGATCAAGGAGTTTATCGGCCTTGATGTTGAGGTAAAAACACAGCCTGAGCTTATGGTTACAATTATCAATGGGGGAACTTTTAGTGCCCATTTGTGTATCAGGTCGCTACTTCGCACTTCAACCGTGGGGCTCATATTGAAAGAATGCCAGCAAGTAAAACCCTCAATGATATTTTCCTCTTTTATTTCAAAGCCTGTCGCCGAGATTCTGAGGAAAAATAAAATCTGGTTCGCTGACCCACTTGGAAATGTTTACATAGAAGTTCCGGGAAGGATTTTTGTATATACAATCGGTAAAACACCCAGAAATGCATCAAGTGGCAGAAGTACGTTAATAACAGAAAGCGGTGCCAGGCTGATGCTTTTTATCCTCACTCATGGACCTGAAATAATGGTGACTTACAGGAAAATAGCAGAGGAATCCGGACTTTCCCTTGGACGAACATCCTATCTGATGAAGGCCTTACTGGATAGCGGGATCGTTGTTAAAGAAGATAAAAGGTATTTGGTTACAAAAGGTAATGAGCTCTTTGAAATATGGATTCAGGCATATCTGGAAAAGCTGAAACCCAAAAGATTTATAGCAAAATACATGTCACAATACCAATCTGACCTGAGGGCTTTTTTTGAGAGTGTAAAAAAGTTAAAAATACCGGCAGGGGTTGGAGATGAACTTGCAGGTGAAATTTTAACAAATTACCTAAAAGCCCAATATGCAAGTTTGTGGATAAGATGGGAAGACTTTGGGGCTGTAAGGGAAGCATTGAAACTACTCAAAACGGAACATGGAAACATTAGAATCTATGAGCATTTTAATCCCAACGTGGTTTTTTGGTCAGAGCAGCCTGGCATAATGCCAATACCAATGGTAATTGGTGATTTATTAGAAACAGATGATGTAAGAAACCGTGAAACAGCCAAGATGCTACAGGAAAAGTTTTTAAAATGGACCCTCTAATCCAACTACAAAAGGAAGCACTGGCCTACCTTGTGGACTGCTTTGAAGAATATCAGTGGGATTATGCTCTAATTGGTGCCACGGGACTGATTTTACAGGGAATTAAGATTAGGAGAGTGACTCAGGATTTGGATTTTGCCATTATTGCGGATATAAATCCTCAGCATATTCTGATGAAGTGCGGTCTTAAAAGAACTAAGTTGCCCCACAGATATCAGTGGAGAAATTTGCTTATTGACATCATACCTATAAAAAGAAATACGAGGCAAAATATTATTTATTGGTCAACAGGTCAAACAATGAGCGTGATTGGCTTTAGAGAAGCAATTGAATATGCCAAAAAACTTGAAATTCCAACAAACGAGGAAAAAATTTTAGTAAATGTTGCTCCCATCCCGATAATTGTTCTTCTAAAGCTAATTGCATGTGCTGAAAGTGTGGACTCCTGGGATATTGATCATGCTCAAAAACATTTCAGGGATGTTGCAGCTTGTTTGAAACAATATGAATACCATAGCCAAAGGAGATTTGACTGTATAAAAGAGGTGGGTGGTGTAAAGGATGAATTTGAATGTGCTGGAGCTTTTCTTTTGGGCATTGATTTGAGGAACTTCTCATCAGAAAGAATTGAATCATCGTTTTGCGATCCTTCAAAAAAGTGCTGTTCGTTACAAATGAGCGAAATCGATAAAATCCTATTTGACTGTCTAAGACGAGGATTCAGGTGTGAAAATATAGAAGAGTGTCAGGCGGGTTAAAGTGCAAGGGATTTTATGGAAAGCGTTGAAGCTGGGATTATAACGCTAAGGTGGAATTCAGGAGCGGAGTATCCGGGAGTGTTTGATACAGGTCAATTCTGCTTTTCCAGGTGTCAAAATTGAGTGATTCCCATCACCTCTTCAAGTTCCTCCACATTTTCTAAATCTCCCGTCAAAAGTGCCGGTAACTCATGGCTTTTATCGTGATGGTGTCATCCAGATTTATTCACAACTGCTTTGGATATTCTCTCTCGCCCTATCGCCTTAGATTCCCTGCATAAAGATATCCACCTCTCAAAAGTCATTCGTCTTTTTGAACTATGAGTTATTGCTTATATTCCAAACTGATTCAGTTCCGGATTTGACTTGCTGTCATGGCATGTTTATAATAGCGAAAGGGAATTTTTGCTCTTTAATAACTTGTAAGTTGTGTAGTAAACGCAATTTCGGAGGTGATGTAAATGGAAATTGGTCTCCACCAGAAGATGCTAAGAGAGCTCAAGGAAGCTCTCAAAAAGCCGGGCCATAAATGGGCCATGGTGATAGATAACAGAAAGTGCGTGGGATGCTACTCTTGTGTGGTATCCTGCGCCGCAGAAAACGTTGCACCTCCAGGTACCTCCCTCAGACTGGTTTATGAGGCTGAGACCGGTGATTATACTGAGGCTGACCGCTTCTTCATGCCTGTAAACTGCATGCAATGTGACAATGCACCGTGTAAGGAAGCCGCTGATAAAATTGAAAAAGGTATAGTGACCAAGAGACCCGATGGCATAGTCGTATTCGACTATGAGAAACTAAAGAAAAATAAAAAGGCCAGAGAGGCAATTATGGAAGCCTGCCCCTATAACGTGGTCTTTGAAGATAAAGGAGGTTTCTATACCGAGAACACACCAGTATTAGAGAAGTACGAGGAAAGGGAGTTCTTTGATATCAAGAAGCTGACGAGAAAAGGAAATGCTATGGAAGGGACTCTGAGAAAGTGCGACTTCTGCATCCATAGGGTTGAAAATGGCTTACTACCTGTATGTGTCACTACATGTATCGGCGGCGCTATATATTTTGGAGATATAAACGATCCCAATTCCACAGTTTCCAAGAAGGTTCGCGAAAATAAGACCTTCCGCATGTATGAGGAAAACAAGCCTAATGTCTACTACATTGGATTCAAGACAAGAGAATCATTTGTCCCATCAAATATTGAAAAGTGTGTAGAGTGCCACGGATAGGAGGTCCCCCATGAAGAGAAGAGAATTTATCAAAAATGCTGCATTTGTAGGTGGTTCTGCCCTCATAGCATCAAAGCTTGAGGGTAGTCAAAAGCTCATGAACGCCATTGTTACTCAGGCTGATGGATATACCTCCTACCCGTTAGCAAAGCCCGAAAATGTTATTTACTCTGTTTGCCTTCAGTGCCATACTTCCTGCCCCATAAAAGTTAAGATTCTGAATGGCGTTGCTGTGAAAATTGATGGTAACCCGTATTCTCCTCAAAATCTGATACCCCAAATAAACTATGATACTTCTCCTGCTGTCGCGGCAAAGCACGATGGCAAGCTATGCCCCAAAGGTGAGGCTGGTATTCAGACGCTTTATGACCCATACAGGGTCAGAAAAGTTTTAAAGAGGGATGGGCCAAGGGGCTCTAATCGCTGGAAGGTAATATCTTTTGAGCAAGCAGTCAAGGAAATCGTTGAAGGCGGTTACCTGTTTAAACATGTGAAAGGTGAGGAAAACCGTTACGTTTCAGGCCTCAAGGATATCTACAAGTTCCGTGACCCCAAAGTAATGAAGCAGATGAAAAAGGATGCAAAGCTTGTAGCAAAAGGCAAGATGAGTGTTGCCGCCTTCAAGAAGAAATATTCAAAATACCTCGATACTCTTATTTCCCCTGATCACCCTGACCTTGGCCCGGTCAACAATCAGCTCGTTTTCATGGCTGGAAGAATTGAGCACGGTAGAAAAGAATTTGTAAAAAGATGGCTCAACGGCGCATTTGGAAGTGTAAACTTTTACGAGCACACGACAATATGTGAGCAATCACACCATATTGCTTATAAAGCCGCCACAAGGCAGTATGATAAGGGGAAATGGGGCCACGGGAAAGAGCACATGAAGCCGGATGCCCTCAATAGTGAGTTCATCATCTATTGGGGAACCGGTGCATTTGAGGCAAACTTTGGTCCCACACCCATGAGCGAAAAGATAACGGAAGGTATTTCAACCGGAAGACTAAAGATCGCTGTTGTTGACCCGAGAATGAGTAAGACTGCGGCGAAAGCGTGGAAATGGTTACCGGTCAAGCCCGGCTACGATGCAGCACTTGCACTCGCTATGATTCGCTGGATAATCGAAAATAAGAAATACGATGAAAAATTCCTGAGAGCTGCTAATAAAGGGGCTGCCAATAAGAACGGAGAGACCTCATGGACAAATGCCACGTATCTTGTAAGAATTGAAAAGGATGGACCAGGAAAACTTTTAAGGGCAAAAGACCTTGGACTCGGCGATGAGCACACATTTGTAGTTACAAAGAATGGAAAGCCCATTCCTGTTAAACCAAATTCCACCACACCCGTTGAGGGAGACCTATTCTTCGAAGGTGAGCTTAACGGAATTAAGGTGAAGTCAGTTTTCCAGCTTTTGAAAGAGGAAGCATTCTCAAAATCGATGTCAGAATGGGCCGATCTTTCTGGTATCCCGGTTAAAGATATCGAAGAGGTCGTCCGCGAGTTTACATCTCACGGGAAGAAGGCAGCAATCGACTTTTACCGTGGAGCTGTTCAGCACACCAATGGTTATTACAATGCATACCTTTTGGTTGTGCTGAATGTATTAATTGGTAACCCTGATTGGAAAGGTGGCCTTTCCGCTGGTGGTGGCCACTGGCACGAAATGGGTGATAAACGCGGGCCTTTCAAGCTCAAGGCCATGCATCCAGGAAAACTTGGCTCCTTTGGAGTTAAACTCACAAGAGAAAAATCCTACTACGAGGAGAGCACACTATTTAACGGGTATCCTGCAAAGAGGCCTTGGTTCCCGCATACTGGAAATGTTTACCAGGAAATCCTTCCCTCTGCAAAGGATGGATATCCATATAAGATAAAAGCCCTGATTCTCCATAAAGGAACTCCGGCATTTTCACCACCGGCAGGTAACAAGAACATCGAAATTCTCACGGATTTAGACGCCATTCCGCTTTTCATTGCTTCAGATATCGTTATAGGTGAAACATCCATGTATGCTGACTACATATTCCCTGATGCCGCCATCTGGGAAAGGTGGGGAACTCCACATGTAACTCCTGATGTTCCGACAAAGACCAGTAAAGTAAGACAACCGACCGTTTCTCCTCTAACCGATGTGGTCACTGTTTTCGGTGAGAAGATGCATTTGCAGATGGAGACTCTTCTCCTTGCTATTGCCGAAAAACTCGGACTCCCCGGATACGGAAAAGACGGATTCGGTGAAGGTTGGGGCTTCAAGAGACCCGAAGATTTCTACCTCAAGATGGTCGCAAATATTGCAGCCGGTGACAAAGTGGGAGAAGAAGTCCCGGATGCAAGCCGTAACGAGCTAAAAATCTTCAAGACAGCGAGAAGACATCTGGACAAGGCAACATTTGTTTATGAGAAATGGATGAAAGCCGTCGGAGATAAGTGGTGGAGAAAAGTTGTATACGTCCTCAATAGAGGTGGTAGGTACGAGAACTTTACCAATAAATTTATCGGCGACGGAAAACTTGTCCACAAATTCGGTAAAATGTTTAACCTCTACTACGAGCCCGTTGCGATGACGAAGAATTCTATGACCGGAAAGAGATTCTCTGGATTACCTATATTCGAACCCATCAAGGACTCAATAGGCAGGGTAATCGATGATAAAGAATTTCCTCTCCAGCTAATTACGCACAAAGAGATTTACGGAGGGCAGTCAAGAACTATTGGTGATTACTGGATGACCCAGATATTTGCTCCTGAAAATTACGTACTCATTCATCCTGAGACTGCCGAAAAATTTGGAATTGGGGATGGTGATTTCGTGAAGATCGTTTCACCCGCAAATCCTGACGGTGTATGGGACCTGCATAATGGCGAGAAAATTCCAGTTGCCGGTAAGGTGAAACTGACCCAGGGTATCAGAAAGGGTGTAGTCACTGTATCGTGGTCTTACGGTCACTGGGCCTATGGCGCCAATGATGTCGTGATTGACGGCAAAGTTATAAAGGGAGACAAGCGCAGGAAGACAGGTTTGTGCCCCAATTCGGTGATGAAAGTTGACCCATACCTCAAGAATGTGACACTCGAAGACCTCATCGGCGGCTCAGCATCCTACTTCGACACAAGAGTAAAACTGGTTAAGATTTAAGCCCATTTGCAGTTAGGAGGGGGTGGTTACCTATCATTTCAAATTATAGTCTTCGCGTAAAGAATATAATAAACTCAAATGTGTTTAGGTAAATTTTCCGTAACTATTCAGCCCATTTCATTGCCCCTGCCACGTGTGGTCGAAAAATCCAAATTTCGATTGCCATCTTTCCCAACGGAATCCCGTTACATCAATGATAATTGCAGCCTTCCCCTTAAGGGAAAGGGGGTGAAAAATCCTGCTTGAAAAGGCACCTTTCCCAACCACCTGCACTGCGCGCGTAATGAAAGACCCCAGAGAATTTTTCAAACACATTCATCTCAATGTTGCTCCTTGTCCGTCCCCCTGGTCTTAACTTGACGGATATGGCCCCACCTACCCCGTAATTTCAAAAACCATCTCCCTCCCCCACGCTCTGCGTGGGGGAGGGAATTAAAGGGAGGGGGCATTCCGCTTGAAATCTTAAAAAATTAAGATGTGGCCCCTCACCTCAATCCTCTTCCTGCAAAGAATTTTTGCGGGGAGAGGAAGTTTTTTTTCTGAATTGGGCAGGTAAATTCTCGTTAATGAGGACATTCGAAAAATTCTCCAATGGCCAAGTATTTCTGAAGAAAACTCCCTTTTTCCGCGGGGAGGTAGAGCTCAGGTCAATAAATCCTTCGCGTATCTCATGCATGAAATAACTTTCAAGCAATAATGAGTAGTTGGTGTAACCAGCATTGATAAGCCCTGACTTAATTTGTACGGAGTTAGGGGTTAAACTTATACACCTTTTCACTGGTGTAATCATAAGGTCAACGCTCAATTAGTGTTGGTATAAGGTGTTAGAAAATTTGAAGCTTTTACGCGAAACGCAGGGCAAAGATGGGCAAGAAACCATTCAATTTGAAAATCCTTAAAGATATTAGGATGATTCTGAATCAGTAACTACCCTTGTATTCACCCTGCAATTTTCTTCAATTTTTCTGATGCCGGGGAGTAGGAGACCCAGACGAAGTTTCTTGCTCCAAAGGGACATGCGGCAACACACGCCCCGCAATTTGTGCAGTAGATACTTTCTGCTTCACCTCTTGATGGATAGATTCCCCAGGGACACGCACGGTCGCAAAATCCACACTCATGACATGTATCCATGTCCTGAACGATGATCAGCCTCCTCTTTGCCCCGAGAAATGCAAGGATTCCGCCGAGCGGACAGAAATACTGGCAGAAAAAGCGTCGGGATATGAAATATGTGGTAAGCACAATGATGACAATAATTCCTTCGAGTGCAAGCGTGTGGAAGAATACCATCATCAGGATTTCACGCCCCACAAGACCAGGAGGAGAAAGAAACACGAAGATAGGCTTTCCAACCATCATAGCAAGTGCAAGCTCACCTACAAGCGCCACCCAGAGCATCCATCTTGGAAGCTCAAATAAAGGTTTCCTTTTGTAATAACTGCGCTTTGAAATCTTCTTGTGTATTCGGTCCATTATCTCATAAAAGAAATTGATGGGGCATATCCAGCTGCAGAATACACGGCCAAGAAAGAAAGCCACGGTCATGGGAAGTAACATTCCTATTATCCAGGGCATGTAGATGATTTTCGTTATGAGCAGGGCCTCGAGACCCTCAAGAGGCGAGACAAACCAGAGATGGCCAAAGGCTATTGATTGATACCACCCCTGAACTACTTTGATATGAAAATAGTAATTCAGGAAAGGATTGATGAGGATGATTAAGAATGCACCAATTTGAAACGCAAAACGCCATTTATCTATATAATTTTTTCTTTTAACTCGAATGCGTTTTTCCATAATTTACAGTTTTGAGACCTTGAAACTATAGATGGGCTCGATGTTAATAGCCTTTGGTGTTGTGGGGCATGCAGCGGTGCAGAGTCCACATCCAGCGCAATAGTCCTTGTTAACAACAGGCCTCAACCGGTCGAGTTTGATAGCTTTGTCCTTAAACGGGCACGCGTTGTAACAACTTCTGCATATGGCCTCACCTTTCCATGTCACACACCTGTGTTTATCCACAACGGCGAGTCCCATCCTCGTTTCTTCCTGCGGAATCAGTCTCAGAGTACCAGTAGGGCATACTTTTGTGCATTCCATACAGAGGTAGCAGGGGATTTTATCCACGTAGATAATAGGTGTTCCGGCGTAAAGACCATGTCTGATATCGAGCATCTCAATGCAGTGGTAGGGACAAACCTCGGCACACCTGCCACATCTGACACATTTTCCAGCAAAAATGTCCTCTGGAACGGCCCCCGGGGGTCTCAACTTATTGGTCCCTACCGGGGATTCAAAGAATTTGTTCTTGGAAACCGCTATGCCCGGTAGGGCGAGGGAAATTCCGAGAAATGCTCTAAGAAACTCTCTTCTGCTAATTTCTCCGCTTTTTTTGTCTGAATCTTTCGGGGACGTATTCTCCTCTTTCAATTTTTTCCACCTCATCTTCGTAGTGAAGATACGCAACACTCACAGCGAGTATATTCTCATTTTCGTGCCTGATTTTATCCACCAGCGCATCCATCTGATCTGAGAGTTCTGTCTCAATTACGACCACGATGTTGCCCTTCTCGTCGTGGCTGTAAACCTCAATTTCATTGAATTTTTTGAGATATTCAATGACTTTCTCAGTATTTTCGGGTTTTGTATGAACTACAAAGCCACCAATTGGCATAGGAT
>WFZT01000192.1 GCA_015489415.1 Caldifarciminota bacterium
GGAGACCCACCAACAAGACTCGAGCTTCACAGGAATTCGCCAGGATACAGATTGATTTTGAATAACGTACTCTTCCCTGCAGCCCGGAAGAAACCTTTGAAGACCTGACGTAAAAAATTTTTCCACTCCGGTCAAAAATTTTCCCATTTTGAGACTGTGTAACTACGGTGCAATCCAGGAATTCTTGAATTTAAAAGGGATTTCCTACCCCCACATGTTTGTGGAAGCAAAATTGCCATTAATAAAAGTAGCAGGAGGGAAGGATGAGCAAACGGCAGGAGGGGGTGGTTGGAAAGTTCAAAAGGGGGGTGCTCCCAAAAGTCAGGAATTTATGGAAAATTTTAAAAGTCCTCGCTTTATCTATTCGAAATGTTGAATAACACCTGCTGGGAGAATCATTTTGAACGGTGTATGAGTTTTGTGATTTTGAGAAACGATAGCTTATGCCATTTCTGAAAATACCCTGTGATGATAAATTTCAGGTGGTCTGCAGGGTAGCCACCATGTGTCATATTTATTTTCTATATGCAGAAAATTACGAGGGAGTAGAAACCACTCGCCTCTGGCTCTATCAAATTTTCCTCCAGAACACACCAGCTTAACCTCCTTTCAAAAACTCGCATCATGCTTTTAAATTTATCAATAATTTAAAAGGAGTTGTGAACATGGCAAAAATTAAGAATGATATCTCCATTGTGCTCGGAGGAGCAGCAGGTCAGGGGATTCAAACTATCGAAGAAATCCTTAGTTTTAGTCTGAGGGCTTCTGGATACCATCTTTTTGCGACAAAAGATTACATGTCTCGAGTAAGAGGTGGTATTAACACGACCGAAATCCGCATATCATCGCACTCTGTACGCGCATTCGTTAGTCGCATTGATATCCTGATACCCTTTATCAAAGGAGTTTTAAGCTGGGTCCAGGACAGACTATCGGATGAGACCGTTGTTATCGGTGAAAAGGTGAATATTGAGCATTCATTCCTCGAGAAGATAAATCTTGTGGAAGTTCCACTCACCTCAATGGCAAAAGAGGCCGGTGGTGCTTTATTCACGAACACACTTTCTGGTGGACTTATCCTTGGACTGTTTAAAGCCGAGCTAAAGCCTGCTGAAATTTACCTCAAGGAACGTTTCTCTTCCAAAGGCAGTGATGTGGTTGATAAAAACATAACTGCTTTAAAAAGAGGTTATCAAATTGGGATGGAATTGAGTGACCAGCTCGAGATATCAGTTGAACGGGATGAAAAGGTCAAAGAAAACATTCTACTCAGTGGAACAGAAGCTATAGGAATAGGAGCACTTGCAGGTGGAATGAATTTCTTGAGCTTTTATCCTATGAGCCCATCTACTGGAGTATCTACCTTTGCTGCCCATAATGCCGAAGAATTTGGAATCGTTGTAGAACAGGTGGAGGATGAAATTGCAGCCATAAACATGGCAATAGGTGCGTGGTTTGCTGGTGCCCGAGCAATGGTTAGTACGTCAGGTGGCGGATTTGCCCTCATGAGTGAGGTCCTTAGCCTTGCCGGAATGGCTGAAAATCCTGTGGTAATCCATCTTGCTCAGAGGCCAGGTCCTGCAACAGGATTACCTACCAGAACCATGCAGGGCGATTTAAATCTGGTGCTCTACTCGGGCCACGGCGATTTTCCAAGGATAGTTCTTGCACCCGGTGACATAAAAGAGGCAATATTCCTGACTGCAGAAGCATTTAACCTCGCCGACCGCTTCCAGGTTCCCGTCATCATTCTCACCGACGAATACTTCGTAGATTCCTACTACGATATACCATTTCCGGATATAAAAGCCATTAATTTCAAACAGCACATTGTTAAATCCCCAAGAGACTACAAGAGGTATGCCCTCACTGAGGATGGTATTTCACCACGGGCAATACCCGGGTATGGCGAAGGTATAGTAATTGCCAATGGGAATGAACACGATGAATTTGGCGATACAACAGAAGATGCAGACCTCACTAATATTATGCAAGAAAAAAGAGCTCACAAAAAACTCTCAACAATCAGAAAAGTAGCTACATCACCAAAAGTTTCAGGCAACTCTAATGCTGAGGTGACACTTGTCTCATGGGGATCAACCTATCATATTGTAGAGGAAGCTTTAAAAGATTTTGATGACATCTCCCACGTACATTTCTCCTGGATTTACCCTCTGAATCCCGAGGTCGTGAATATACTTTCAAATCGGCGCATCATCGCTGTGGAAAATAATGTGACCCCGCATTTTGCCAACCTTCTTAAAACCATGGGAGTAAAAATAGATGGAGCCATCCTGAAATATGACGGTAGGCCATTTAGCGTGGAGTATCTCAAGGAGGCAATTAAGGAGGTATTGAAATGAATTCTAAAATTGACAAAAAGATTTTCGCGTCATCACGTCCCGGAAGTAAGGATATCGCATGGTGCCCGGGATGTGGTAATTTTGGAATAAGAAACATTCTTATGTCGGTTTTTGCTGATCTCGGGCTCACACCGGATAAAGTTACAATCATCAGTGGAATAGGTCAGGCCGCGAAAATGCCCCATTATCTAAACGTTAATGGATTTCATACTCTTCACGGCCGGGCAATCCCCATTGCAACTGGCGTAAAGGTCTCAAATCCTGAGCTTACAGTGATTGCTGAGGGTGGTGACGGAGACATGTACGCCGAAGGCGGGAATCACTTGCTTCATGCAATAAGAAGAAATCCTGACATTACTATCCTTATCCACAACAATCAGGTTTATGGTCTCACCAAAGGACAGGCATCACCCACGACAATGAAAGGGATGAAAACCCCGACCCAGCCTTCAGGGGTATTCGAAGAACCTCTCAATTCAATCGCAATGGCAATTGCCCTTGATGCTTCTTTCGTGGCGAGAACCTTTATGGGTTA
>WFZT01000193.1 GCA_015489415.1 Caldifarciminota bacterium
AGCGTTTAAGCAGTTATCCTCATCAGTTTTCTGGTGGTATGAGGCAGAGGGTGGTTATTGCAATTGCTCTTGCCAACAACCCGGACCTTGTCATTGCCGATGAACCGACTACTGCGTTGGATGTAACCATCCAGGCGCAGGTGCTAAATCTTATGAGAAGGCTATCGCAAGAGAAAGGAAGTTCGATAATTCTGATTACCCACGACATGGGAGTAGTGGCTCAGATGGCCGATAGAATCGCCGTTATGTATGCCGGTAAGATGGTGGAGATAGGCCCAACCGAAGAGATTGTTTTCAATCCCAAACATCCGTACACCATTGGCTTAATTCGTTCAATCCCAAAGCTTTCAGGTAGAACCGGTAAAAGGCTTTACCAGATACCGGGGATTATGCCAAGCCTCCTGAATCTGCCACCAGGATGTGCATTTGCTCCAAGGTGTTTTTGCAAAACTGATATTTGTGAAAAGGAAACCCCGGAATTTGAAAAGGTTGGAGAAAACCATTACGTAAGATGCTTCAACTATAGGAGAATCGCAGATGACAGACAGTCTTGTAAAAGTTGAAAATCTGAAGAAATACTTTCCAGTAAAACTTGGAATGTTTGAGGGCTGGCGCTTCGAGAATGGAAAGCTCAAACGAAACAGACTTTTTGTGAAGGCGATTGATGGCGTTTCTTTTGAGATAATGAAGGGGGATACTTTTGCACTTGTTGGCGAAAGTGGATGCGGCAAGACCACGACAGGTCGTACAATTGTGGGGCTTTACAAACGAACCGGCGGTGAGATTTACTTTAAAGGAAAGCCGATAGACAGCTTTTTGAAAGAAAATCCACGCGATTTTAAGAGAAATGTTCAGATGATATTTCAGGACCCTTATTCTTCGCTTAATCCAAGAATGAAGGTTTATCAGCTCATAAGCGAACCCCTGAGAGTGCACAAACTTGTTAAAGACAAGAAAGAGGAACGCGAGAAAGTTATCGAAATCATGAAGAATGTGGGGCTTGAGCCGGAGTACATGAGCAGGTATCCTCACCAGTTTTCAGGTGGCCAGCGCCAGAGGATAGCTATAGGACGTGCCCTTGCATCAGAGCCAGAATTTATTGTGGCCGATGAGCCTATATCGGCTCTCGATGTCTCCATTCGCGCCCAGATTCTTAATCTAATGGAAGACCTTCAGGAAAAGTATGGTCTGACCTATCTTTTCATTGCCCATGATTTAAGTGTGGTAAGGCATATTTCAAATAAGGTCGCAGTTATGTATCTTGGGCATATTGTTGAGATGGGGGATACCGATGAAATTTTCACGCACCCGTTGCACCCCTATACAAAAACCCTTTTCGAGTCAATTCCGTCAGTTGAGAAGGTGAAGCAACCTCTGAAGGTCACGATTGAGGGAGAGGTTCCGTCCCCGATCAACCCGCCACCAGGCTGTCCATTCCATCCAAGATGTCCCCATGCAACTGAAAGGTGTAAGAAGGAAAGGCCTGAAATAAAAGAGGTTTCGCCGGGTCATTATGTTGCATGCTTTTTATATTAAAGACAAATCAAAGTCAAAGGGTTACAATAAAACAAAAGGAGGTAAAGCATGAGGAAGCTTGCCATAGTAGTCGCAATGATCTTTGCAGGATCATTGGCGGCAAAAACACTGGTGGTCGGACTATCGTCCGAACCGAGATCAGGCGATCCATTCGCCTTTAATGAAACACCTACGAACTCCTTCAACTACAACATCTACGATGCTCTCGTGATGCTCGATGCGAAGCTCCATGTAAAGCCTGGTCTTGCCACTTCCTGGGAAGTCAAAGACCCGAGAACCATCGTGTTCCACCTGAGAAAGGGCGTCAAATTCCACGATGGTACACCTTTCGACGCGGAAGATGTGAAGTACACAGTAGATAGAGCCAAAAACTGGGAGAAATCACAGTTCAAGGTCTATTTCAAACCCATCAAAGACGTCATCATAAAAGACAAGTACACCGTAATCTTCAAGCTCAGCAGACCTGCCCCTGTCCTTATCAGAGATTTGAGAAGACTGAGGATTATGTCCAAAGAATCAACGGAGAATGCGAAACCTGAGGATATTGCATTCCACCCCATCGGAACCGGTCCATACAAGTTCAAAGAGTGGGTGAAGGGCGACCATATTACACTCGTTGCCAACAAAGACTACTGGGGTCCAAAGCCCTACTTTGACAAGGTTATCCTGAGACCTCTTACCAACGACGCTGCAAGGACTGCCGCTCTCCTCTCAGGAGCAGTGGATGTAATCGAGGATGTGCCTCTGACAGATGCTGAAAGAATTGCAAAGAACCCCAAATTCACGTTCCTCAAGACTGATGGATTAAGGCTGATCTTTGTCGGTGTGGATGTCGCAAGGGATAAGATTTACAAGGGCAAAACCCCTCATGGTGAGAACCCGTTCAAGGATGTTAGAGTAAGGAAGGCCTTCTACTATGGAATCGATGTGGAAGGAATCATCAAATACATCAACCGCGGGTACAACTCCCCTGCAAGCCAGTACTTCCCGAGCACAGTTTTCGGATATGATCCAACAATCAAGAGGGAGCCTTACAATCCAGAGAAGGCAAAAGAACTTCTCAAAGAGGCCGGCTATCCCAACGGTTTTGAAGTCACACTGGATGCCCCCAATGACAGGTACATCAACGATGAAAAGGTTGCCGCTGCAATCGCTGCAGACCTTGCAAAGATCGGAATCAAGGTAAAAGTTAACGCAATTCCAAAGGCAGTCTTCTTCCCCATGGTAAACAGTAACAAGACGAGCTTCTTCCTTCTTGGTTGGTCATGCTCATCCGCAGACGGTGCCGCATTCTTTGACAATATTCTTCATACGAGAGACAAACAGAGAGGATACGGAAGATTCAACGATGCCGGTTACTCCAATCCAAAAGTTGACAAGTTGATCGAGGAGCAGGATACGCTTATGAATCAGGCCAAGAGAGAAAAGATTATGCACAAGATCACACGTCTCGCTCTGAACGATATGGCCTACATCCCGCTTTACTACTATGTGAACCTGTTTGCAGCCAAGAAGGGAATCATCTTCACTCCACGTGCGGATCACGTGATGTACTATAGAGATTTCAGAGAAGTAAAGTAAATTTTGTGTTTAGGATGGGGGCGCCTTCGGCGCCCCTCTCCTTAATTTCCCTTCCTAAAATCTTCCCCACATAACTTTCATATAAATTTTTCACTGCAAATTTATCAAAAGCGGAAAATCCAGCCGATAACTTATAAAAACTTTCATCTACCCACAACTTAGACAAAATTTTACGTGGCTAACAAATTGCTGTTTTATCTCATCTTATCATTAAAGATTAGGTTTTAGCTGGCTTGAGCCTGTTCGAAAAATCTCACAAATCCATTAATTTTTGTTGAAAAATTTGCCCCCACCTATTTCCTCCCCCCACGCACTTTGTGCGTGGGGGGAGGAAATAGGTGGGGGAATTTTCGAACACACTCAGCTGGCTTCGAAAATGTATCGGAGTAAGGCCATGCCAGATTTTCGCGCCAGGGGATAAACTTTTACAAGAGTCTTGTAGCTGTCACCGGGAGGAAGGAATTCCACGGTGTATTCTTGACCTCCTATGGAAATCAACTCTTTTCCTCGAGGTTTTGCGGAAACTATTCGGATAATTGGTAAGTTTTCTTCTTTATTGAAAGGAACTTCAACTTCCCAGACCCAATCGTCAGGAGATAATGGAGTGGTTTCACGAATAATCTGTGCGTCTTCTTTGATTTTCGATGCAAAAGGGGGTGAAGCAACTGGTAAAGGCATGTTAGCAACAATCTTTGAAAATTCCTCAAGCCTTGCCGGAAGTTTATCCAGCGGAAATTCTGGATCAACTTTTCTGTAGGCCTCACCCACAATCACGGCCCAGAAGTTTTCTCCCACCAGCCGATCCAGCATATTCTCAATTGTGTCTATTCCATCGAGGTTGGAAGGTTCTCCTCTAAGCCTGAAACGCAATACTACATGCTGTCCTACTTCAGGTAGGGTAATGTATTCTACCAAAGATACTTTACCCCTCAATGTCCTTGAAACTTCATTTGCAGCTTTAAGTATTTCTCCGGTAAGGGCAGAGGAGACGCTGTATAATTCTATCACGTGATCCCCCCTGAGTTTTCTCAGTTGAACAACCGAACAATCTTCCCCTAATATGTGATAAAAAGGTCAAATAAACTTTCTAAAACCTCACATTTAGTGCAGCGTAGAGACGGGTGTTGGGTTTTATCGCGTAATCACTTTTGAGTGGGATTCGTTCTACTCCTATCCATAGGCTAAATGGTTTAATTGTGAAAAGTGAAAACCCACCGAAAAGGGTGAAAATATTATCTACTCCGGTGGTATCCTGCTCGCTCGAAGGCTTGTTTAAAACGTTCAATCCTACCACTATTCCCTCACCCTCCAGCCCAATTCGGTATTTCTCGACATAGCTATTTATGTGAGTTAGAGTGTCTGTCCCGGTAAATACTATTCCAAAAAGTGGTCCAAGACGTCCACCAAATCCTGGAATGAGCTGAAGAGAATCATCGATTATATCACCGTAAAGATAGAAAATTCCGGCGATCTCTTTTAACCCAAGGGAGACTCTGACTGTATAAGGATGCTGTCTGTTCTGGAGTCCACCATTCTTTATTTCATCGTAGAAAACCTGTATGGCTCCCCTTGCTTCAAAATACGGTCTGGAGAACAAAGGCATTGCTAAAACGAGAAGCAATAGCACAGTCTTTCTCATTTTGCCCCTCCTTCCTACACAGGTACTCCGTAAGTATTTGTCCTTGTTGGTTCAAAAAGGAGTACAAACGTTTCAACCTCGGCTTTTGAGCGATGTGGAGTTCTTTTTGGAATCTTTATCCCCTCGCCCTCCTTTAGAACAAAGGTTCCTTCTTTGGTTTCAATGATGAGTTCTCCCTTAAGGACAAAGAAAAATTCGTCCTCGTCTGGATGCACATGCCACCTGTATTCCCCCTGAATCTTGGCCATTCTGATAGAGGCTCCATCAACCCTCGAAACCTCAATGGGAGTAAAAGTGACCTTCAGCTCTTCCATCAGCTCGTTGAAATTTATCTTCTTCATAAAATTAAAAGAGTGCGCCGCGCAGGAGTCGAACCTGCAACCCTCGGATTAAGAATCCGATGCTCTGCCTGTTGAGCTAGCGGCGCACTTTCAAGTTGGTGATTAATTCTAAATGCTTTCATCTGTTATTTCAACTCCAAGGTCCCTCATTGCCTGGATAAATTGCTCACGATTAGGCGCTTTCCCATGCCATTCAACCCGGTTCTCCATAAATGGGACCCCCTTACCCTTCACAGTGTGGGCAATAATAATCTGCGGCTGTCCTTTAACCTTCTTTGCCCAGTCAAAAGCTTCTTTAATTTCTTGAAAGTTGTGACCATTTATAGTTTTGGTTGCCCATCCAAAGGCCTGAAATTTTCTGTCAATTGGAGATGAATCCATGACCTCAAAAATCCTGCCGTCAATCTGCAATGTATTGAAATCAAGGATAGCTGTCAAATTGTCTGCTTTGTAATGAGCTGCGGACATTGCGGCTTCCCAGACCTGACCTTCGTCTATTTCTCCATCTCCCAGTGCAACATAAACCCTCGAGTCTTTCCCATCAAGCCTCAGGCCAAGAGCCATTCCCAGCGCAACAGAAAATCCCTGCCCAAGAGAGCCCGTTGATGCCTCAACTCCAGGGGTGTCAATCCTTGCTGGATGCCCCTGAAGATGCGAATTCACCTTCCTCAATGTCCAGAGGTCTTCATAAGGAAAATAACCCTGGCGAGCAAGGACAGAGTAGAGGACCGGTGCCGCGTGTCCTTTGGAAAGGACAAATCTATCTCTGTCCTCCCAATCGGGATTTTTGGGGTCATGTCTGAGTTCGCACCAGTAGAGATAAACCATGATATCAGCAAGTGAAAGCGACCCCCCAGGATGTCCTGAGCCGGCAAGATAAACCATCTTCACGATATCAACCCGGACATCGTGGGCAATTTTTTTCAATTCCTCAAAATCACAGGTTCGAGACATCTATCAATTTTCCTCCGACTATTGTGTACTTTATTTTAGCGTATAACTCCTTTCCAAGGAAAGGAGTATTGCTCGATTTGGAGTGCAGTGAATCTTTCGTCACCATCCACTTCTCGTTCAGATTCCAGATGGATAAATCAGCCAGAAAACCTTCCTTTATCCTTCCCATTCCATCAAAACCAAAAATTTGTGCTGGTTTTGTAGACATGGCAGCTACAAGCGTTCCAAGGTCAAGCTCTCCTTCCTTTACTAGTTTTGTATAAAGAGAAGAGAATGCTACCTCGAGCTCTAATATTCCGAATGGTGCCTGATTAAGGTCAAGTTCCTTTTCAAATGTCGCATGTGGTGCATGGTCTGTGGCAATGCAATCAATAATTCCGCTTTTCAGGGCCCCGATCAGGGCCTTGCGGTCTTCTTCGCTCCTCAGGGGTGGATTTACTTTATAAATCGGGTCGTAAGTTCTCATTACCTCTTCTGTGAAAATCAGATGGTGCGGTGTAACCTCGGCTGTGACCCGCAGCCCAGCCTCTTTGGCCATTTCGATCATTTTTATAGAGAATTTTGATGAGACATGTGCTATATGAAGCCTACCACCTGTCAAACGGGCAAGAAGCACGTCCCTTGCAACTGCGATTTCCTCTGATTCACGGGGAATTCCCTTGATTCCGAGCTCATAGGAAAGCGGGCTTTCATGCATGATTCCCTTTGGAGAGAGAGTTTTATCCTCGGCATGGGAAATGATGAGAAAATCCTGAGCGTACTCTAAAGCCCGTCTCATTACAGAAGAATTTCTTACCCAGTCTCCGTCATCAGAAAATGCCACGGCCCCCATTTCTGCCATCATTCGCAGGTCAGCAAGGTCCTCTCCGGCTCGATTCTTCGTAATAGCACCAATTGGGTAAATTCGGGCAAGCCCCACCTGTGAGGCGCGCTTTAAAATGTATTCCACTCTCTCCGGTGAGTCTATCGGAGGTGATGTATTGGGCATGGCAAGAACTGTAGTAAATCCACCTGCAACTGCAGCCTTGCTCCCGGATTCGATATCTTCCTTGTATTCATAACCTGGCTCACGAAGATGCGCGTGTAGATCAATGAACCCCGGGAAAACTGTTAGCCCCCCGAGGTCAATTTCTTTTGCACCTTCTACTTTTAAATTCTTGCCGATTTTCTCGA
>WFZT01000194.1 GCA_015489415.1 Caldifarciminota bacterium
TCGATCTGCTCCTCAATAAGTTTTGCAAAATGCTCCTGAGCCTTTTTAATAAGCTCTTCTTTGTTCATCTTAAACCTCCTTGTGAAAGAATTTATTGTATTTTCAAGACCTTCCATAGTATAAATTTGACCAACTGTCATATCAACGACCCAGGGAGCCTATTCGAAAAAATCTCAAATTTTTTGATTTTTTAGGAAAAATTTACCCCCCTACCTTGTTCTTCCCCCCACGCACTTTGTGCGTGGGGGGAAGAGAGGAGGGGGAATTTTCGAACAAGTTCACGACCCAGGGGAATTTATCTGTAGTGAGTTGAGAATTATATTTTTACCGGGTAGGTATCAGCGAATACTTGCGTGAATAGGGCGCGTCCCACGAACCAAATTTAAAAATTTAACTTTGGTAAAATTTTTCCCCTTCTTCTTCAAGGAAGGAGAGGGTAGGGGTGTATGGTTAAATTTAGAAATTGAAATTTTGTCAAATGCAACTGCTCACCATGCACCTCTCCCTGCAGGTATTTATGTGGGGAATGTGACTTTGGGATGGGATATTCTTTTTAAGAGCGCCCACGCACGAAGTGCGTGGGCGCTTATAAATTATCCGTGATTTGAGCCCTTGGGACTGTGGTATGGAACCGGGATAAACTCCACTCCGGGTTTACCATGCTGTGCCTGCGGATAAAGATTCATCAAATCATAGACCTCTTTTGGCACATCCGTTGAAACTTTCAAGCCCATGGCACGGGCTTCCTCAACAGTTATCGGGTAATCATGGGTGAAATACCCCTGAGATAGTTTATCCGCTATTTCCTTTCTCTTTTCGTCATCCAGCTTTCCTTCGAGCAGGTCATATACAATATTCTTCACCTGTTCAAGCGCTTTCTTCGCAACATCAGCCTTGATAAGTGTATCATCTTCTACCTTATCTTTCCCTTTCTCCTCCACAACTTTAACGATAGATGCTGCAGGTACTGCCCCTTGACCTTCAGAGAGCTGGGGATCGACAGGACCAAGAACAGCATGGGGATCCATGATGATTTCATCGGCTGCAAGAGCTATCAACGTTCCGCCACTCATGGCATAGTGAGGGACTATTACTGTGGTTTTAGCTGGATGATCCTTTATTGCCCTCGCTATCTGGGTGGCTGCAAGAACGAGTCCACCGGGAGTGTGTAATACGAGGTCGATCGGGATATCCTTTGGTGTCATTCTGATAGCCCTCAAAATCTCTTCTGAATCCTCTATATCAATGAAACGGAAGAAGGGAATTCCGAAGAGTCCGATCTTTTCCTGCCTGTGAATCATGGTAATAACTCTGGAACCACGTTTTTGCTCAAGTTTTTTAATGAGGGACAGCCTGCCCCCGATAAGGAATTTATGCTGAAGCTGGGGGTAAATCAGGGCTATCAACGTCAGTATAAGAAACAACAACGAGAATGGATCATACATAGAACTACCTCCTGTTTGTTTTTATAGTCATTTTAAAAAATCTCCCTTAAGCATGCATGATAATAATGCTCATGCCTTTCCATTTTCGTTCTTTCCCCATTCTCCCCTGACCTCTCCTTCTCGAGAGAAGGAGGGGAAATCCTTAGCTTTCTGATGAAAGTTCTGTCCTGCTTCGTTGACGACTCTCTCCCTTCCCTTTGGGAAGGGAGAGTCGGGGTGGAATGGGTATTCACAAAAATTTCAGTTTTATCCATTTGTTTATTCAATGAATGTCTGATGTGAGGGCGGCGCCGAAGGCGCCGCCCTCACTATCAATCCAAAACCTCTTCCCAAACCTTCCTGATCTTCGCAAGCTCCTTTATTGCCTCCACAATATATTTACCATGCGGTGTCAAATTCCTCGCTCCAATAAACTTCACCCTCTTGGCATAAAGAATGAGGTCCTCAAACTCTTTAGCAGGTATTCCAAGCTCCTTTTCAGTTCGTTTCAAAGCTTCCTCAAGACTACGGCCCTGATCAAGCTCGTCCTTTAACTTCTCAAGTATCTTCGCAAGTAGCGGATGTATTGGGAATTGAATCGTGTCGGGCACAGACTGGAGAGCTCGTTTCACCAGCCTGCCAGCCTCCGTTAGGACAACAGCATTGCCGGGCAAAAGGTCCACAATCCCATCTGCATCCAGTGACGAAAGGGCCTCGAGCAAAGGTGTATCCTCTTTCCAGAACTTCTCGAGGTCGTCTATGTAACTACCAGTGAAAAGGGGCACAAGTCTCAATGCCTTTAGCTCGATATTTTCAACAAAGGGAATCTTCTCCGCATTGGATGCAATTCTTGCATAGGTTTTACCAGCCTTTGAAGGATAACCATTTCCAGATACTCCAGCCTTCTCTCCATCCATAAACCAGTCGTATTCGGGTGCAGTAAATTCCATCCTTGTCAGAGTGATAGATTTAACAGCATGAGCTGGAACAGCCTTCTCTCCTAATTTCTGGTGTTCATAAACCTCCCTACCCCAGTCGCTCAGATTGTAAATAGCCTTATCACCTGCGAAAGAAATATTAACGAGTCTCACAGCCATCAGCCTGTTTAAATGCAGCTTGAGATTTATATCCTGGAGTTCAAATTTCTTTTTTATACGGAGTCTGATTTTTTCCTCATCTATCTCGGTCTCACCTTCATTCTCGAGCTCAGCAATAGCCTTCAATGTATAGATGTCGAAAAGCTCGAGATGAAGAGAAGGATTAACTGTAATAGGACCGTCAAAGTAAATTCTGGCAGCAGAAACAAGGTGCTTACCTGCCTGAAGCAACTCCCCTTCAGGGGTTACAAAGGCCATTGCAACCAGTCGGTTAAACAACGGGGAGTCCTTGTAACTCCCATCGTAGAAGAGTTTTAAGACATGATCATCAATCACAACATCATAGGCAGGAGCACTGGTCGTGATTGCCGCTCTAATCTGCTGACCCAGACCTGAGAGGGAATAAACTTCACTTTTGGGTATGCTAAAAGAAAGCAACCGCATGGACTCAAGCTCAAGTAGATGGAACTTGTCGGCTGTGAGGAACTTTGTAAGCCCCGGTCCTGGAGGCATTTTCCTCATCGTCTCTGAAAGCTCTTTTGAGATAACGAGCCTCGGATGCGCCCTCTCATAATGTTCAATTATCGAGTACGCAAGGTCAGTGAGATGTCCATCCTTCGCAAGGCCTCTTTTTTCCAGCTCTCCCGCGAATGAACTGTGGGTTTTACCCTGAACATTTTTTGAGGTATAAAGCATTGTGATTATTTCTGAGCCGAGGAACCTGAAAGAATCATCCCACTCCTCAAGAGGAATGCCACCGTACTCAGGAACTTTTTCAATGGTTTCGGCTAAAAGGGCTCCCGAATATGTTGTAGTGAAAATGCCCTCGTCATCGAGCTCAATTAACCCCATTTTTTCGAGGTTATCGAGATAATGAATATCATCACCAAGGACATCGGCAAATTTAACACCTTCGTCTCTTGACTTGATTAGCAACTCTGCGTGTCTCTTTCTTATTACCATTACTCACCTCCTTCAAGGGTTTTTCTGATCTGGTGGAGAAGGTCACTTGGACTTTTTACAGGATAAGTGAGCTTCTCTAAAATCTCGTCAGACGGTTTGTCTTTGATCTTTATGCCAGAGAGCCTCTCTTTAAGAGCCTCTTTGTCAGCAGGGAAGTTCAGGCCTTTGATCCTCTTTAAAACCTCAATGGGCCAGTAAATCCCGAGGGTCTCTGATGCATTCTGTAGTGCGTAAATGAAGAAATTGAGGTTATCCCTGCCTTCTTTGATCTCTTTATAGGCAATTTTTGCGAGTCCACCAGCGGTGTGTGCCTTTGGTGTCTTTTCTTTGAGCTCACCTTCGATTTTTGCCATTACAAGGTCAGGATCAGCTCTTAAAATATTTCTAACTGTCTGTCTTGTGAGGCCCAGGAATGCGGCAATTTCATCCTCCGTTTTGAAAGCTTCCTCGGATAGGACAATGGCATAGGCAGCTTCCATTAATGATGTAATCCATGTTAAGTTTCTTAGCTCGATCAATTTTCTTGGTCCCCCAAGAATCTCAAGTGCCTTTAAGAATACCCTGATTGCGAGGGTATCAAGATCGTAGGTTTTTATTTCATCAGGTTGAAGTACTGGCATTTTTCTCACCTCCTTTTAGGTTTTTCTCAGCAGGTCCTTCAGACGGGGACCTATTCTAACAAGCCCACCTTCAGTAATTTCCATTACGTGTGTATCTGTATCATGACCGCACATGCGGCACCCGTCAATCCTGAAGAACCTCATCATCTCACCAATTGGACGCTTGTAAAGGCGTTCGTCATACTGGCTCTGAATCATCTTCTTTGTCAGAACCA
>WFZT01000195.1 GCA_015489415.1 Caldifarciminota bacterium
ACAAGAAGAGGCAGAAGCAACCCATCGAGCACCTGACTGTAATAGAGGGCATCAACAGCGGAAATAGGTGATAAATCGATCAAATCTCCGATAAATAATGAGCCAAGAAAAATTATATAGAATCCCTTCGCGTCACTGACCTTGTTCTCAAACCCCTCCCTCCACCCAAATAGATCAGAAACTGCGTAGGCAGATGAACCAGATAGTACGGGGAGAGCGAGAAATCCTCCTGCTATTATTCCGAAAGAGAATATCAGAAAAGCGTATTTTCCAGCAAAAGGCTTTAGGGCTACGGCCGCGTCCTTTACAGTATTGAGATGAAGGCCATGCCCAAATAATGTGTAAGCTGCTGCAACTATGATGAAGTACGCGACTAAATTCGAATAAGTCATGCCAACTATCGTGTCCCAGCTTGCCTCATGAATCTGAACCACAGTTCTGTGCTCGATTTTCTCCTCAGCTGCCTGCCAGAAAAGCATATATGGCGATATGGTTGTACCGAGGAGTCCAAGGGCAGCCATTGCAAAGGCAGCAGAAAGTTTAATGTGGGGAATAAAGGTATTTATAAGGATTTCTTTAAGCTCAGGTTTTGCTAACAGTGCCGAAACAATGTAAACGGCAAGAGATGCAGTGAGGCCGAGAAGTACTTTCTTAATGGTTCTGTATTGCTTGAATATCACGAGGTATCCGATCAGGGCGGTAATGGGAATAAGCCAGTAGACGGATTTTATTCCGGTCAGTATCTGAAGTACCACTGCAATTGCATCTATGTCCGCTGCAATTGTGAACATATTGGCGATGAGAAGAGTGAAAATTACGGGCACGGAAAATTTTTTGGAGTAAAAGATGTTTAGAACTTCGGACAAACTTTTACCGGTTACTATGGCTATTCTTGAGGCTGTATCCTGAACAGCTATCATCATGGGAGTTGAGAGTAAAAGTAGCCATAGCTGGTGGAGGCCGGTGGAGGCTCCAATACTGGTGTAAGTTACTATTCCCGCGGGATCATTATCTGCACCGCCTGTTATAATACCAGGCCCAAACTCTTTGATTTTCTTTAACCTTTTCCACCTTTCGCTTAACATGCGGAAAAAGTAAAGTCGAGAAACGGTTTAATCAAGCCTAAAAATACTTTCCAATCCTCTTGAGATAGGACTTTAATGCGGTTTTTATGTCATTGACGCTGTCGGCTCCGAATTTTTCTAAAATGGCATCTGCAATGACATAAGCCACAAGGGTTTCCGCGATTACAGATGCTGCTGGCACCACGACAGTGTCCGATCGGATGTAAGGAGCCAGTTTCTCCTCCAATGTAACCAGATCAAAGCTCTTTTTTCTGTTTCTCAGGGTCGAGATGGGCTTAAGATAGCCCCTAACGATAAGGGTTTCTCCGTTGGTTACCCCACCTTCGAGGCCACCTGCAAAATTGGACTTTCTTTTACCACGACAGGCAAATTCATCCTGAACCTCACTGCCGGGCTTTTTAGCGACCTCTATCCCATCACCTATTTCAACAGCTTTAACTGCATTGAGACCCATAATGACAGCAGCAAGCCGCGCATCAAGCCTTCGAGTTGGGTCCACATAGCTTCCAAGCCCCGGTGGAATATTGAACATCCTCACCTCAAAAATTCCACCTAAGGTGTCTCCAGTCTCCTGCATTCTATCAACCAATGCCTTTGCCCGCTCATCGTAACCCGGAACGGGAAAATAAAAAATGGAATGCTCTCTGTTTTTGATGATAACGGTTGGGTCATCCGGTACAGATTCGACTTTAACATTTCCGATAGCTCGTGAAAAGCCTACGACCTCGATTCCGAGGAGTTTGAGAAATTTAACCGTCACCGAAAGCACTGCGGTTCTGACAGCCGTTTCTCTTGCGCTGCTCCTCTCGATTACCGGCACAAAATCATCTGTAAATCCATATTTCAGTGCCCCGGCAAAATCGGTGTGCCCTGGACGTGGAACAGTCTTTGCCGGCTCACGCTCCAGGTCCCTCGCCCCGGAATTTTTAATAATCACGCTGAAGGGAGCACCGGTTGTTTTGCCTTTAATCACTCCTCCTGCAATTTCAAATTCATCCGCTTCAAAATTCATCCTCCTGCCACGGCCATATCCACCCCTTCGACGCTTCAGGTACTGGCGGATAAATTCTTTATCAATTTCAATACCTGCAGGTAAACCCTCGAGGATTCCCACTAAATATTTTCCGTGGGATTCTCCTGCTGTAAGAACTCTGAGCATTTGATTACCTCCGTTGATGAATTCTCACCTGTCCATATTTTAATGTTTTCAACAGCCTGAAAAAGAAGCATCTTAAGTCCGTTGACGGTCATAGCCCCTCTTTCATTGCCGTAGCGAAGAAAATCTGTCACAGGTGGGTTATAAATCAGGTCGTAGAAAATTTTATCCTGGAGATTGGGCTGAAGATCGAGGTTTCTCAGGGGATGGAAAGCCTCCTCATGCAGGCCAAGGGAGGTGGCATTTACTACAATGTCAGCTTCAAGAAGGGCATCTTTTATATCCCTCTCTTCCAGAACTTCAATGAGCTGAAATTTCTTTTTTAATTTCAGGGCCCTCTCTCTCGTTCTATTAAACACCCGGATTTTTTCTACACCGTGATTGATCAGTGCATAAATCACGGCCCTGGCAGCACCTCCGGCACCAAAAATCAATGCACTCCTGAATTTGAAATTCATGATGGGTTTTATAAAGCCAAGGTGGTCTGTGTTATAGGCCTCAAATCCGCCATTGATCCTTTTTGTAACATTTACAGCACCAATTTTTGCTGCCACCTCGTCAATTTTGAATATCTCAGAATGTTCAAAGGGTTTTTCTTTGTAGGGCACTGTGATATTGAATCCATGAAGGTTTTCAAGTGCAAACTGGAAAAATTGATCCACTTCCCCTGAGGGAACGCTGAAATTCTCATATTCAATGAGAAATCCAAAGTTGTCCCTCAAACAGTTAAAAAGCTTTTTTGAAAAGCTGTGTGAGAGAGGATAACCGAGTAATCCAACTTTGATCATCCCTGGAGTTCCTCTAATTTTTCAAAGAAATCGGGAAACGAAATTTTCACCCATTCTGTTCCTTCAACCTCAATTTTCTCGTCAACAAGCCGTGCAAAAATAGAGAGGGTCATGGCAATTCTGTGGTCGTTGTGAGATGAGAGCTTCACGGGTTTAAATTTTGTGGTTTTTCTCACGATAAATCCGTCTGGAAGCTCTTCGATTTTTACACCCGCTTTGCTGAGTTCACTCACCATTGCCTTGATCCTATCGCTTTCTTTAAATCGCAACTCACGGGCATCTCTCAAGATAGTCTCCCCTTCTGCGAATGTCCCAAGCAGAGCAACAAGTGGAAGCTCATCAATTGCGAGAGGTATGAGCTCACCTTTTATTTCAGTTCCATGAAAGCCTTTGCATGTGCGTGCTCTGATATTGCCAACGGGCTCCGGGTTTTTTGAAGAGACTTCAATCTCCACAGTGCACCGCATTTTTTCTATGATTTTGAGGAATCCTGTCCGTGTCGGATTGAGGTTTACATTTCTAATCTCAATTTCGGCATCAGGGTGGAGGAGTGCGAGAGTTATAAAGTAAGATGCTGCCGAAAAATCACCAGGAATGATGAAATTTATTGGGTTCAGCTCTGATCTTTTGATGGAAATTCGGGGACCGTGAATTTTTATATCAGCCCCCATGTATTTAAGGAATCTCTCTGTGTGGTCGCGCGAAGGTGCAGGTTCGATAACTGTTGTTTCATCGTCGGCATTCAGACCGGCAAGGAGAATGGCAGATTTGACCTGAGCAGAGGCAACGGGCATTTTGTATTCAATTCCATTAAGGTCTCCACCCTGGATGGCAATAGGGAGATTGTCTGCGTTGTTTCTGCCAAGAACCTGAGCTCCCATGAGGGAAAGCGGAAGTGTCACTCGTCTCATGGGCCGTTTTGAAAGTGACTCATCACCGCAAAAAACAGAGAACAGACCGAGCCCCGCAACCACACCGAGCATCAGTCTGACAGTGGTTCCTGAATTGCCAGAGTAAAGAGGAAATACGGCTTCTCTAAATTTTCCGGGCAAAATTCTCGTGCCTTCCGGGGTTTCTTCAATTTTTACACCGATTGCCTCGAGGATATTCCAGGTTCTTTTTACGTCTTCTGATGGGGATAGATTTCGAATAAAACTCTCACCAGTTGCCAGAGACGGAATAATGAGTGCCCTGTGGCTTATTGATTTATCAGGCACAACCTCAATTGAACCTCTAATCATATGGTTGTAACTCCAGCCTTCTCCGGCACAATCTTCTTACCCAATACCTCTCCGATTTCTTTTAAGTCTTCCATCATGCTCGCAAACTGCTGGAAATCGAGGGTTTGCCTGCCATCGGAAAGTGCTCTCTCGGGATTCATGTGAACCTCAACCATGATACCATCGGCTCCCACTGCGAGGGCTGCCTTTGCAAGAGGTGGCACGAGTTCTCGCTTCCCTGTTGCATGTGATGGGTCAACAAGAATAGGTAGGTGGCTCAGTTGCTTGATGAGAGGCACGGCAGAAATGTCGAGGGTGTTTCGTGTGTATGTTTCAAAGGTCCTGATACCTCGCTCACAGAGGATTACGTTGGGATTGCCCTCTGCGAGGATATACTCTGCGGCGAGGAGGAATTCCTCGATTCTTGCCATCATGCCACGTTTTAAAAGAATTGGTTTGTGGGTTTTCCCAACGGCTTTTAGCAGGGCAAAGTTCTGCATGTTGCGCGCACCTATCTGGAGGATATCGGCATACTCGGCGACCAGTGGAACAAGCTCTGTGTTCATAACTTCGGTGACCACTGGCAGTCCGTATTTGTCTCCTGCCTCTTTGAGATACTCGAGGCCTTTGACTCCAAGTCCCTGGAAGGAGTAGGGAGAGGTTCTGGGCTTAAATGCTCCACCTCGCAGGGCACGGGCTCCATGCTCTTTGACAAAGTGTGCAATTTCCATCACCTGGTCGTATGACTCGACAGAGCATGGACCTGCGATAACGGTGAAGCTGCCGTTTCCAATTTTTTCACCTTTAACTTCCACTACAGTGCCTTCAGGTTTCATCTCCCGCGCGGCAAGTTTGAAGGGCTTCAGGATGGTTATGACGTTTTCCACGCATTCAAGGCTTTCCACTCTCTCCCTTGCCAGCTTTCGTTCATCACCAATGATGCCGATGATGGTGCGCTCTTCGCCAACTGAGACATGGACTTTGAAGCCCATGTCTTCAACGATGCTTTTTACCTTTGCCACCTCTTTGTGGCCAGCTCCTTTTTTGAGGACGATCACCATTTTAAAAACCTCCAGATAAAATAAACCCCACCTCTTCTCTTTTTCGTTTTCTTGAGAAGGGATGGGGATTCAGTTTATTCGTGCGGGATGGACAGGTTCCCCTATCCCCTCTCTATGAGGGGATAGTAATAAAATCGAGTAAAGTAAAACCTAACGGAACCCATCGGGTAAAATGATAAAACAACCCCACCTAAAAGTTCAAGGAGTTGGGTAGCCTGTTTGAAAATGTTCCCCCGGTAATTTTGTAGTTGTGAATAGATTGACCAGAAAAGTGAGGTTCAACAAGTTTCTCCAGGCATGCTAAGTAGCGAACTCCCTCCCTCTGGAAGGGAGGGTTGGGGTGGAATGGATATATTTAATGATATCGATGCTGGAACATCGCTCCATTAGCCATACTAAAGATTGTAAATCTTACCCCATTCTCCCCTGACCACTCCTTCCCTGGGGAAGGAAGGGAAATTTACCGACTGGTTTGCAATAATTATGGGAATATGCTTAAAAAGTGCAACTTAAATTGAGGATTTTTCGAACAGGCTTCGGAGTTGGTATGGATTCATTCCGCTAAAAACCAAATTTGACACAATGCCAGAATTGACTTTAATATTTGAATCCTCATCAGGAGGCTTACAATGAGGCTTACCTACTAATACATATCATACCCACCAACTTCAAACCCCGGGAGGTAAACTATGCCATGTATTATTGTGCGGAATTTGCGTAAAATATTTAGAAGACCTTTGAAATCTGAAGGATTCAAAGGTATCCTGGAATTCTATTTCCATCAAAAGTTCGAGGAAGTTGAGGCACTTAAAGGCATAAGCTTTGAAGCTGAACCGGGAAAGATTCTCACCATTCTCGGCCCAAATGGTGCTGGAAAAACCACTATTCTGAAAATCCTCACAGGTATCATTCATCCAACATCGGGAACAGTTAGCGTACTGGGCCATATCCCACAGAAAAGGGAAAGCAAATTTCTTCATAGAATAGGATTCCTCTCTTCCCAGAAAAGGTTCGCTGAATATATGGCATGGGACCTCCCTCCAGTTGACCTTTTTCGACTTGTAAAAGCTATCTACAACATTGACGATAAGACCTACAAAAGAAGGATTGATTATCTCATTTCCGCTCTTGATATAACCGACTTTCTAAATGTCACCGTGCGGAAGCTTTCCATGGGACAAAAGGCAAAGGTTGAAATAATAGCCGCAGTCCTGCACTTCCCTGAAGTTTTATTTCTCGATGAGCCAACCCTTGGGCTTGATATGGTTGCCGCAGAAAACCTCAGAAATTTCATAAAGGACTACAAAAACGAGGTTGGAGCAACAGTTATCCTGACCTCTCACTACGTCAAGGATATCGAAGACCTCTCAGACGAGCTCATTGTGCTGAATCAGGGGGAAATCATCTTTAGAGGCAATATTTCACAAATTTATCAGGAATTCTCACGACATCGAATCGTGAAATTCACTTTTGAGAGCAAAAAGGAAATGGAATTACCATTGCCCGATAAGATTGTTCGAAAAGATGCAACTGGGGTGAGCTACAAGATCGAGGCAAACAGGACAAGGGAGCTTGTGCGATATTTTGTTGAGAATTTCGAGGTTAAGGACATTGTGATAGAGGATAAAGAACTTGAGGATGTAATAAAAAGAATATACAGAGGTGAACATGAGAAAGTACATTGAGTTTGCATGGTTTGAAGGTAGATATTCTATGAGGTACAGGGCAAACAGTGTTTTTTACGGTATCATGAGCCTTGTTTCGTTCTTTGTCTTTTTCTTCCTGTGGAAAACCATCTATTCCATACATGGAACCGGCTGGGATTATTCATTCAGAGAGATGGCAACTTACTATCTCGTTACAAATTTGCTTTTCAACTTTGCACCAACTTGCTGGTCCGAGGTGTCAAATTTTATAAGGAACGGATTTATTGTGAATTTCCTCTCGAGGCCGCTTAATTTGTTTGCGCTTTACTACGCGAGAGTCACGGGATTCAACCTGATTTACATGCTTGCCAATTTTCTCGAGGCAATTGTTGTTGCATTCCTGATGAAAAAATTCATCATCCTGAGCTGGAACACCAGAAATTTTATCCTTATGTTTGTTTTCTGGATGGGAGGAGGTTTATTCAAATTCGCTGTGGAATATATCGTTGAAATCATGGCCTTCTGGTGGAGTGAGGTTTCTGGGCATAGAAGCCTTTTGCATTTCATTCAGGCTTTTCTCTCCGGTGTCTATATTCCATTGAATCTGATTGTGAGTAAATCCATCGTCTGGTTAATTCCCTACAATTTTATCGGATATTTCCCGGCACGAATTTATCTCGGCAAAGTTTCCGGTCATGAAATGGCTCTTGGTCTTGTGTCGCTAATTGTGTGGCTGGTGCCAGTGATATTGCTGGCAATTTACCTGACCCGAAAGGGGTTAAAAGTTTATACAGCACCAGGGATTTGAAGATGAGGACTCTTAAAATAGCGCTTGAATTCATAAAAATTCGTTTAAATAGAAGACTCGTCTTCAGGTCATCGGCAATTCTTGGGTTTCTAACTGCACTGGTATCTGCATCTATAGATATTTTTGCAATTCTTGGGGCCATTTATTCGCGAGTTGACTCAATTCTGGGTTGGAATAAGGCCGAAATGATTGTGCTGCAAGGTGTGATGTTTTTGCTCCTCGTTTTATACAGGATTGTGCCTCAGAATGGGTTGTTTAGCCTTTCGTATCTCATTGAAATGGGGTATCTTGACACGTTTCTTGTGAGGCCCATTAGCCTCAAGCTCACAATCTTACTGCTTGAACCGGATTTTACCTCCTTACCGAGGATACTGGTCGGTGTTGCAATGATTTTGTATGGACTGATGCTTAAAGGGGTGGTGGGTGCCGTGACAGTGGCACTTTTCACACTTTCACTGGCCCTTTCGTTTGTTATACTTGTTGAAATGGAGATGCTGATTTACTCGCTCAGTTTCTGGATTTACAGACTTTATGCATTGTACGGAATGTTTGATGATATTGCAGAGTTCGGGAAATTCCCCGCGGAGATTTACGGAAAATGGTTAAAGATGATTTTCTTAACCCTTTTGCCCATAGCTGTGATTTCAAATTTCCCTGCAAGAATTTTACTCGGGAAGGGGGAGCCTTTAGGCCTCATTCTACTCCAGATTTTACTTGTGCTTGTCTTTGCGATCCTTGTAACTCTGGTCTGGAAAGCGGGGATAAAGCGCTATGAGAGTGTGGGAACGTGAGGAAGGCTTTCTATTACTATTTTCTAATAGGTGTGTCCATCAAAAATCGTGAATTTGTACACCTCACACAAAGCTATTCTAACACCCAATGTAAAGATAGAGGGATTTAAGGTGAAGATAACGGGTGGATTATTCCGAGGGGCCCCCTTTTAAATGTCAACATATTTCAGGACTTGACATGTTCCGAACTGTTTACCAGATCGGGGCATTTTGCATATACTTAAGATTATGAAAGTGTTTATCTCGATTGACATGGAAGGGATTTCCGGGGTTGCGAGCTGGCGTGAGCGCCAGGAAGTTTATTCAAAGCACATGGAAGCAGATCTACTGGCCGCTATACACGGCGCATTCGATGGTGGAGCTGAAGAGATAGTGGTTGCAGATTCACATTCAACAGGAATGAACATAAATCCTGAGGTTTTGCCGAAAAATGTCCAGCTTGTTAGAGGTTATCCGCGTGTCTACTACATGATGCAGGGATTGACGAGTGACTTTGACGTTGTCTTCTTCATAGGTTACCATGCTCCTGCGGGGTTCATTCATGGACAGATGGACCATACATTTTCGTCTTACACCATCTATGAGGTTCGAGTGAATGGTGAAGTTTTTGGAGAAGCTGAGCTAAACGCACTCTATGCGAGCTATCTCGGTGTGCCTGTTGGACTTATTACTGGAGATCGGGCCCTTTACAAATTCTCCCGTCCCAAATTTCCCGATTCTGTCGAATTTGTCGTAACCAAAGAGGGTTTATCGAGGTACGCAGCAAAACTCTATCCCCTTGAGCAGGTTAGAAAAGAAATAAGGGATAAAGCAAAGACGGCTGTAATGAAGAAACACGAGCTATTCAACAGGTCGCCGGATCATGATGGAAATTACGAGGTTGAAATATATGTAATCGATACGTTGAAAGCGGATTTTATCGCAATAATACCGGGAATTGAGAGGGTTTCGGGTAGAACGCTCAGATACTATGCCAAAAATCCTGCGGAGGTTCTAAGGGTTGTGCATTCGGCAGCGATTATGGGAGCTTATACAAGATTTTTGGTGAATTCATAGAAAGAGGGGGGCTCGGGCCGCTGACGTCACCCACGAATTTCTGGATAATAACACCTTATCCCTTGTCACGACTTCAAAAAGGTGTACTACGCTCAATATTTGAACACTTCCTTTATACGGTATAAACGAATATATTCTTCCGGTTAAAATTGTTGATTTAGTGCGAGAAATTGAATTTCTCGCCCAGATTGCATTGTATGAATATACATGAAAAGCAAAAACATGGGTGATGTCAGGGGCTCGGGCCGAAGGCCCGAGCCCCCCCTCCAAAAAATCAATCACCGCGGCCTAAAATCCGCGTATCCCTTCACTTCCTCCTCAAATAAATGTCAATTCCTTCTGCTGCGTGACGACCATCTGCTATTGCACTGATTATATCGGCCCTTGGATTAACTATATCGCCACCAGCAAAGACTCCGGGAATGCTTGTCATCTGGTGGTCGTCCACGATGATGTGGTTACCCCATTTATCCAGCTCTAATTTCTCGAGCCAGCTCTCGGGCAGGAAGGAGAGGTCTGGCTTCTGACCAATTGCCAGGATGAGGTTGTCTGCCTCGAGGAAGAAGACCTCATCCATCTTTGGCACAGGCTTTGGTCTCTTACCGGGGCCCTGATCCACCATTTCGGTCTTCACGTATTTAATTCCGACCATCTTACCATTTTCAGTCACAACCTCGATGGGCAGGGTCTGAGGCATGAAGATCACGCCCTCGTCCATGGCCTCATGCTTCTCCTCATCGGAAGCCGGCATGTCCACAATTCTGCGCCTGTAAGAAATATAAACTTCCTCAGCGCCGAGCCTGAACGGAGTGCGTGAAGCGTCCATTGCGACATCTCCACCACCCACAACAACAATGCGCTTTCCGATCTTAGGGGGATTGCCGAGGTTCACGGCACGGAGAAAATCAATTGCCTCCATCACTCCTTCAGCGTCTTCGCCCGGAATATTCATCTTGCTTCCCTTACTGTATCCAACTCCGATGTAAACAGCATCAAATTCCTCAAGTAGCTGGTCAAAGCTAATATCTTTTCCAACTCTCGTATTGTAGCGAATTTCCACATTCTCCTGACTCAGGATAAAGTTTATCTCCTTATCCAGAGTTTTCTGTGGCAACCTGTAGCGCGGGATTCCCACTTTCATCATTCCGCCGGGCACATTGAGTGCCTCAAAGATAGTTACCGAATGCCCTCTTAAAGACAGGTAAAAGGCAGCTGTCAAGCCGCCAGGACCTGCGCCAATTATTGCAACTTTCTTGCCAGTCGGGGCTGCCTTCTTGAGGTTCAGCACCTTGCCGTAATCTGAAACCTGATCCGCTGCAAATCCTTTCTCAAACCTGATCTGGATGGGCTTACCTCTGTTGCCCAGCACACAGGCATTTTCACATCTGTGCGTACAGACTGTTCCACAGATTTCAGGAAGAGGATTATTGATGAAGAATGTATTTACTGCCCTGTCGTACTGCTGATTTGCAATTTCTTCAAGGTAATGGGGTATGTACATCTCGGTTGGGCATCCCTGCATACAGATGGCACATCCGAGACACCTGTTGGCCTCAGTAACGGCCATCTCTTCCGTGAATCCAAGTAGCACGTGGTCGAAGGTCCTCTTTCTCTCCTCAGGGTCTTTTTCTGGCATCTCAACACGGTCATAACGAAGGAGTGAGGTCTCAGGTGTGGTAACCCATCCTTTGCCGGTGTAAGGGTACTTTTTGATATCGGGTATGAAGACAAAATCCTCTTTATTGGGTGTTACCAGTGTGAATTTATCTGTGAGCTTCAGGGAGCCTGTGGGACATACATCCACACACTGAGCGCAGAAGCAGCATCTTCCGTAATCAACCTTTGGACGCAGATTCGTGGAACCAAACCTTGCCTGGAGTCCTTCTATTTCCACCATCTCGATAGCCTGCACGTTACAGATTCGAGCACAGTTTCCACAGCCTACGCAGACACTCCAGTCGTTGTAATGGAATCCTCTTACCCTATCCGCTGGCTCCTTTTTATCATAGGGGAGCCTTATTGTATGGGGCTTCTTTCCAAGATGCTTTAGCGCAGATAATGGATTAACAAGGTCTTTAAATTCAATAGCCATTTTCTCACCTCACCTGTCTATGTCTGGTGGACATACGTCCAGTGAAAACATTATTGCCGAAACATCCGCTACTCTCGCGCCTTTTAGCATGTGTTCAAGCACCTTAATCCCATGAGTCATTGAAGGACCTCTTACGTGCACGCGATAGGGCTTTATTCCGCCGTCTGAAACCATGTAATAGCCAAATTCACCTTTGGATGATTCCACTCGGACAAATACATCGCCTGCAGGAATTCTCCACGTAAAGGGATTGGGTGGCTTAATCATTACCGGTCCTTCGGGCATCATCTTGAGAACCTGCCTGATAATCTTGATACTTTCAAGAATTTCGTCGCGACGAACCAACGCCCTTGCATACATATCTCCATCGGTATACACAGGGATATTAAAATCGAGCTGGTCATAGACAAGATAAGGGTCGTCCCGTCTGATATCGTATTTCACACCACTTGCCCTGAGATTGGGCCCTGTAACACCATGGTCAATTGCCCAATCCTTATCAAGAACTGCAACGCCAATGGTTCTCTTTTTAAACACTGCGTTGTCAAAAATCAGTTTGTCGTAGTCTGGCATTCTCCTTTCGAGATAATCAAGAGTCTCAAGGAGTCTCTCTTTGAAACCCTGTGGCAGGTCGCGCCTTACACCACCGGGCTGTGTATAAATGTGATAAACGCGCGCACCTGTTAATTCCTCAAACCTATCGAGGATGTAATCCCTGTCGCCCACACCCCACTGTCCAACGGTGTAAAGACCGAGCGCGCCGGAGATTCCACCAAGATAAAAGAGATGTGCCTGAATCCTGGACATCTCTAATACCATGGTTCTAATCCACTTCGCGCGAGGAGGTGCTTCAAATCCACCGAGCTCCTCTGCCCCCATTGCATAGAGCACCTCGTTGGGGTCTGGGTCAGGCACGCAAATTCGGCAGACCATGGGAACATTCTGTAGCCACCTTCTGACTTCCATCAATTTTTCGAATCCACGATGAAGGTATCCGGGACGTGCCTCGGCCTCAATTATGGTATCTCCCACAGCTTTGAGGTAAACGCTGAAGTTACCGGAAATTCCAGGGTGCTGGGGGCCTATAAAGTATTCGAAAAACCTTTCCTCGACTTTCGCCGTCATCACTTACCTCCTCTGAACTTCTGTGGGGTCTTTGTAAAGAGTTCTTTCTCGATGTCTTTCTGGCCGTAGAAAATCTCGGAGAATCTGCGCGTGTCGAAGTCTTTCCTCATCGGTGGTGGTCCATCCCAGTCCTCGAGGATGAAGGGCCTCAAGTTGTTGTTGCCCGGGAAATCCACACCGAAGAACTCATGGATGTCGCGCTCGTAGGTCTCCGCGTGTTCAAAGATAGGACTAACTGTTTCCATTACCGGGTCTTTTCTGGGGATTCGTGTTTTGACCATAACGTGAACCTTGTAGGAATGTGACCAGAGGTGGTAGACGAGTTCGAACTGGTCGTCTTTGATCCAGTCAACGCAGGAAATAGCGACAAAATGGTTAAAGCCCTGGTCTTTCAGGAACGCAATCATGGGAAACACTTTCTTGGGCTCAACATAAACCTTAATTCTTCGCTCTCTCTGGATTTCGACTCTTACCTCGTCACCAAAGGTATCTTTAATCTTCTGCTCAACAAAAATCTCGTTATTCATCTTCCTTTACCCCTATCTGTGATGCGGTGTATTCTGGGATGTGGAGTTCTGTCGCCTCTTTCCACTTTTTCTCTTTCTCTGCCTTAACTTCAAAGTAGATGCGCTCTGCTAATTCTTTATTGATGCTCCACTTCCTGATATCCATTACCCATGCCTGGTTTCTCTTGTAATACTCCAGATTCTCGTAATACTTTTTCCACCCGTTGTATTTACCCTCGGCAATTCCCTTTCTAAGTTCCACAAAAGCCTCTATAATCGATTCAGGTCTCGGCATGCATCCCGCTATGTAGAGGTCCACAGGCAGGTAGAGATCAAGTACCTTCACCGTGTTGTAAGAGTCCCAGTACATACCACCGTTCACCGTGCAAGAGCCAAAGCCGATCACCCACTTGGGGTCTGCCATCTGTTCGTAAACCCTTATCACTCTTTTGAGGGTCTTAACAGTAAGATATCCTGTTATCAGCAGGAGGTCAGCCTGCCTGGGTGTGGCCATAGGAATAATTCCAAATCTCTCCATATCGTATCGAGATGTCATTGTTGGAGGCATCTCGATTGCGCCACACCCTGTACAAAAATGAATCATCCAGAGGCTACGACCTCTTGCCCAATTTGAAAGTCCGCCTTTCTTTCCATTGTTTCCCATAAGTTTCACTCCCTTAAACGAGAATTACGATTAAACCCAGAATTCCAATTAATGCTGGATAAGACCAATAAAATCTGAAAGCCTGTCCTATTCTGAATCGGGGCATTACTGCATTAATGAGTAGAGCTATAAAGAAGACCGCGAATGACTTTACGAACCACCACAGCAGATTTCCGCCACCAAGGAAGAGATTCACGAAGAGACCGGTTTCAATGATGATTCCTATAGAATGGTACATCTGGAGCATAGATAGGTAACGTCCGCCGTACTCAACCATAGGACCGGATGCAATTTCATGAGGTGCAATGGGCTGGTCAAAGGGCTTCTCACCAAGCATCGCCTGCATGGCTATGTCCATGGCAATTGCAGAGAGAAATAGTGGCCATAGATGCCAGTGGGCAATTCCTCCCTTCTGAGCATTGATAATGTCCATGAAAGAAGCGGTGTTGTCGTAAATCATCACAGCCACAACTGCAATGACCATCACCACCTCGTAGCCCAGCATAAGAGTCAGGGCCCTTGCGATTCCTATGGCAGCATTGGGGTTTCCAGAATTTCCGGCTCCAAGTGCCATTCCGAGTGGTGCAATCACCATGAGATAGAGCACCACGATAATATCACCCTGGAACGAAAATAGAGGCTTGTTACCCACAGGCAGGAAGAAAAGCGTCAGTAGAGCACCGGTAAAAGCAAGGATCGGTCCGAGGTCAAACATCACACCGTGGGAAATTGTGTTTTTCTTTGAGAGAAGCTTAATCACGTCAATTATATTCTGATAAAATGGTGGCCCGTAGCGATTCTGTATCCTCGCAGTAATCTTTCTTGCCAGTCCCATGTAAATCAGTCCAATAAAGATCACAAGAATCGGCATAAATATTGCCCACAAAATCTTATCGCTCATTTCCTAAAACCCCCAGTAGATTAAGATTAGTAAAGCAAGGAATGTTGCAAAGTAAAAGAGATAAACCTGTGCATTGCCCGCAAAAAGCTTTCTCACACCGTCGCCAAACCAGACCGTGAAATCGGAGAACCATTTGTAAACTGTCTCTGCGCTCGTTCTGTAGATGGGCTTCAGCTCCCTTTCAAGGAAGTAGTAAAAGTTGGTCGAGTAGTGCATTTCAATCTGATCCACGGCTTCACCGGCAAAGAAGTTGTTTAACTGATCCACCTGATTTCTCTTTCCAGTCAGGAAGAAAATGATTAATCCAATCAGGAAGGAAATCCCGAAGAGGGTTCCCACAGTTGTTGCATTGAATGTGCCGAGGCTTGTCGTGATAGAGCTGAGCGTGTAGGTTTTGAGTGCAGGCAGGTTGAACTTCAGGGCTATATTTTCAATGAGGGGCAGCACCTTTCCGGGGAAAAGTCCCCAGTAGACGCCAAACCCACCAAGCACGAGATAAGAAATTATGAACGTCAGGGGAACCTCCTTGATATCCCTGTGCGCATCGTGTAGCTGGCCGAGGAAGATGGAGAATAGGAATCTGTAGGAATAGAGGAACGCTGCGGTGGATGCTGCAAAAATCACTGCAGTGATGAATACAAAATGCCTTTCGATACCAGCCTCATAAAGTAGCCACTTTGACGGGAATCCGATTGTCGGTGGTATCCCGGCAAGTGCAAGGATGCCAATCAGGGCAAAGATGAAAGTTAGAGGCATCTTAAAAATCAGCCCGCCAAGCTCGTCAAGGTCATCAGTACCTGCCCTCATGATCACTCCGGCAACAGCGAGGAACAGCAATCCTTTGAAAACTGCATGGGATAGGGCATGATAGATGGCCCCTGTCACACCTAATGAAGTGCCAAGTGCAAGACCAAATATCACGTACCCGAGCTGGCTCACACTGGAGTATGCGAGAAGTTTCTTTGCCCTTTTCTGCTTAACTGCTAAAAGGGCACCACCAAAAGCAGTGATAGCCCCAAACCAGGCTATGATGTAGCCAATAACATTAACACCAGAAAGTTTTGCGACTCCGTAATCAGCAAATTTTAAGCTAAAGAAGAATATCGCCAGGAAGAATCCATAAACTCCCATCTTTGAGAGCAATCCGGAAAATATGGGAGTAAATGTATCCGGTGACTCAGGATAGGCATAGGGAGCCCAGGTGTGGAGTGGCATCACAGCAGCCTTTACACCAAATCCAATCACAAGGAATACAACCACCGTAAAGAGCCACCAGAAGGGCACCGCCGCCATTCTCTCAACCGCCACAGTGAAGAGAGTTGTCCCGGTTTTCGCATAAATCATTCCAAAGGCAAGAAGCAGGAAATAAGCGCCAATCACAGACCAGATCAGGTATCTTGTGACAGCCACACGTCTCTCAATTCCTCTTCCGAGAAAGAGTGTTGCAAATGAGCTCCAGGTCATAATCTCCCACGCAAGGAAAAACGAGACAAAATCACGGGAGAGTGTAATAAGAGACATGGTTCCAAGCACTGTCAGCATCAGGAACATGAGGGTAGGAGTGTTGTCATCCCAGGATGTGATGGCAAGAACAAATACAGCGCCAAGCCCCAGCGCCATCATTCCAAAGAAATACGAAAGTGGCCCGATTCCAAAGGAGAATCCAAAATTCCCTATCAGTCTATAAGTCTCGGATAACCCACCAGCTTTGTTTATTCCATAGAAGAGATACGCTCCATAGGCTGCAATCAAGAAAGTCAGCCACGCAGCCAGCTTTTTACTTAACTTTCCGAGGATGTAAACAATTACTGCTCCAAGAAAGTATAAAGCTGCAAGTTTTGCCACCATCAGAACTTACCTCCCAGTACTGCCTGAATATAGGTTCCTCTTCCAAGTAACTCCTTTGCCGCTGGATAAACGAAATGAGTAACCAATTTCGGGTAAAATCCTACAACAATGATCACGAGAGCAAGGACGGTAACGGTTAAACCTGTCAGGAATGAAGTTGAGAATTCAGGTCCCCTGTAACTTCCCGAATACAGGGTTCTTAAAACCCTCACGTAGTAAGCCACCTCGATGGCAGCTCCCACGAGGATTAATACTGCGTAAACAATGTAGTTGGCTTTTATGATAGAAAATACAACGAGAATCTTGCTCCAGAACCCTGCAAAAGGTGGCATTCCAATGAGGGACAGGATGCCGATAAAGAAAAGGAGTCCGAGGTAAGGTTTCTTCTTTCCAAGTCCCTCGAGGTCCTGGAGATTTGAGCTTCCGACACCAGCAACCACAATTCCAAGAGTCAGGAATAGGAGTCCTTTTGTTATCGCATGGTTAAATGCCTGGAAGAGACCTCCTGCTATGGTGTCGAGCGTGCCAGCTCCGATGGCAACGAGCACCAGCCCCATCTGGCCTATTGAAGAATAGGCGAGGAGACGTTTGAAATCCTTTTGAAGGAGCGCTGACAGCTCGCCGATGAGCAATGTCAGAATCCCGATAATCATGATAAGGTGCCAGTATGAAGGTGCTCCGATAATTGTGTAGAAAATTCTTGCAATTCCGTAAATTCCAGCCTTTGCAATTGCCCCGGCGAAAATGGCAACTGCCGGAAATGGAGCTCCCGTGTAAGCATCCGGCACCCATCCGTTCATCGGGAAAGCCTCTGCCTCCACGGCAAATCCTGTGATGAATAAAAGACTCGCGGCCACAAGCACGGTGGTGTCAACTTTCCCTATCTGCCTTGCAATATCAGCCATATTTAGCGTGCCGAGCTGTGCATAAAGAAGTGCGATACCGAGTAGCACAAGTGTGGAGCCAAGAGAGCCGAGAACGATGTATTTGAAAGCGCCCTCCACACTTCCACCTGTTTTAGCACTGGCAGCGAGTGAGTATGAAGCAATACTCGTAATCTCGAGGAAGACAAAGAGGTTGAATATATCGCCCGTCATCACGATTCCTGAGGCACCCATTACCGCAAGAATCAGAAGCATATAAAACTTTTCAGAAGGCTCCGGCACTTTGTAGGAAAGAACATAGATGGCAACTAAAAGTCCCATAAACTGGATCAG
>WFZT01000196.1 GCA_015489415.1 Caldifarciminota bacterium
GACATCCCGAAGTTGGAGAGCCTAAATTTTTGAAAGTCAAGCGCTCACCAGACCAGATAAACGACATGTACATAATAACTGGCACGTTTGACGGGCTTAAGAAAAACAATAAAATGCTCGCATGGATTCAGATGGATAAGATGTCCCACGCTATCGGAAAGGGTAGATCATGTCAGTCCTGCCACAGCTCTCACGATCAGGTTGCAACAACCTGGTACACTTATTCCAATATGAAGGATGTACAGAAGAAATTCAGCGGAAGTTATATCGTGAAGGCAACAAAGGACGGCATCACTTTCAGTGGTTTTGAAAATCATACACCAATAATTCCAAAGCCGGGAAGAGATGTGGAAGATTTCGCTCCATTTTTAACACTTCCCAACGCCTGGAACGTGAGGGGAATCGACTTCTCCATACCGTTTGATGAAAAGAAATACGAAGCAGAGCTAAACAAATACAATATGATTTACGCCGAAATCCACGCACTGAAGCTGAAATATGCAAAGGATGAGGCCAAACTCGAACAGCTGAATTTGATCAAAGCCATTCTCCCCCACAATCCCGAAAAAGCCCAACAGATGCTGAACGAGATGAAAAAGGGGTGAAAACGGTGAGACGTAAGGAACGAATTGTGTTTTTTTATGTCTTGAAAGTTCAACGGGGCTAAAAATCTGATTTAAAGGGGAATAGGGGGGCGCCTCCTTCGGAGGCGCCCCCTAACTTTTTATCGGCATCTCACTGGCTCAAGTTATGGTTTTATTCAATGTGATATCAAACATCTTCATTTAATCAATGACAGGAATATCCATTTCAGTGACGTCAATTCTCACGAGACTTTTATCACCGGACTGTCTCACATACTCAGCCTGTCTATCTCCCACCACAGCCTCAAGAATCATTGCTGATGATACCATCGCGGTCCCACCGGTTATATTAAAACTAATATCGCTATCTTCATAATTTTTGAGATTTTGCAGCAACCTATCTAATTCAATCTTAACGTCTCTGAAATCACTGACATCAACAACTCTGGACTTTTCTATGATCAAATCTCCCGTGGTAATTCTTTTTTCGAGATGTGGAATAACCTTCAGAAATTTTTCAAAATCAGCAAAATGTTCTTTTGCTTTCTCTGATAATATGACAATAACCCCTTCAAGAATGTGATTTTCGTGTATAATTGCTCTCAACGCCGGTGTCCAGTTGCCGGGCAAGTCTTTTAAAGTTTCCTCTTTAGGTATTGCCGGGTTACCCAGTTGCCGTAATTTTTCTTGAAGAGATTGAATCTGTTCAAAGGGCTCACTGCTGGGCAAACTCAGTGCAAAGATAAGAACTTTTCTGGGGAGCGGTTTATCGTGGGCAGGTTTTTCTTTTGGCTCGAACAAACAATTGATGTATAGTAGAGGCAATAAAAACAGAAACAAGATTGCCAATATGAATGTCAGAATGTGATGCCAGAGTAAGCCCTTATTGTAATCCGGTGTTAAAACAAGTATCCCTGCATCCCTCACACTATCAAATACCCAGGAAATCTGGAATAAAACACTCAGGAAAATCCAGATGGACAGGTATCTATAAATTTTCTTTAACCCTTTTCGCGGTGGCTCTTTTAGAAAGTTACGAAGGGCATCTGTGAGGCCAATAGATTTGTCCTTATATTTATACATCAAGATGGTTATTGCTGAAATCAAAAGGATAATCAATAAAGTTTGGCCTAACGCCATAAAGGAGAGTATAAATGGGAAAACGCTTGAAAAGGCCAAAAGTGCAATTATGAACAGTATCTTTAAAAATTCCCTGAAGCTCAATTTTATATCCTTCTCATTTCTCTGAACTTTTCTCTGATGCTCTGGAGATTTATTATTTCTGCAACCTCAAATTTTGGAGGGGTAGAATTCGGAACCGGCTTCAATCTCACTACAGGTGGGAAATATCCCATCAAACCATGAAGTGCTGCAAGGAGGGTGACAGCAATAAAATTAAAGGCTGGTGGAACTATTATAATCGGCCGTGTCTGCCACTCCTCAGGTGTCAGGTTACACGCCTCAATAAGATCTTTCACCTGCTCCTCAAAAGACTTTTCATTATCAAAAAACACTGGAATCTGCCTTATCTCCTCAATCTCCTCATCTATCAATTTCCTGATCTGCCCCACCTGCTCCTCAGTTAGTGGATGAGAAAAATTAAGCACGAGCATGGTTACTTTAAAATTTTAAACACTCCATATCCCTGATTCCCTTTTGCTCCAACACCTATGTTTTCAAGGGCAAATTCGAGAAATCTTTATCCCAGAATATTGAAAAAGTATCTATAAAAATAACCTTCCCGTTATTATGATTTAATTGGTCGCCATAAACCATTATCCAATATTTCAAAGTAAACATCTTGATCGCTATCCACCTTTGTTCCTGGTTTCCAAGTCAAGCCTTGTGTATAAATACGCTGTAAGTACCTGCCCTCCAAAACTTCAAAATCTCCTTTAAATTTGAAGTGCGGGTCTGGCATTATATGACCAAATGCTATATTGGATTTTATGCGTGGATTTGTATGATTCAGTTCCACTTCGTAATCCAAAAAACGAGAAGCTTCCGGATGTTTCACGAGTTCAATATGACCAAATCCGTAGCGGGTATCTGCTCCTACCATCAGTTTCTTTATTGAGAAAACTTGGTTTTGAACACTCTCATCGGCAATAAACACATACCCCACCATGAACATCTCGGGAGGTGGATAATGGTTACTAATTTGCCAATAAGGTTGAATGCACTCTAATTCGCGAAGTGTCCCTTCCTCAGCACTATCTGATTTGGGATCAATGGATGTGGAGGGAAACGAATACAGAATTTTTGATTTGAAGTCTCTGTTTGGCTTATCATCATTTGGAGTGTCTTCCCTTTTCCAAACGAGTCCATCAGAGTATTCTGAATACCACATAGCGTATTCATCGCCAATTTTTTCGGCTGGGAACAGATAGGAAAATCGGACATTTTGTAGCAAATTTTCACCAATCGAAATATAATCCGGGAAACTACTTCCTGCCGTATCCCGTGATAACTCGGCTGTTAATGCTCCCCAAATTGTCCTTGCTGGTATGTATAAGCGGGTTCTGTTCAAAATTCCTGCTGGTGCCGTGCCGATATTTATGGGTGATTTTACCTTCCAGACCCATCGGAACATCTTCCATGCCATAATTTCTCACCCCTGTTTGGCCTTCAAGTGATAACGAGCATACGAGAATGCGGTGCGTAGAAGGTCTCGAGCAAAAAGTAAATCATCTAAATCTTTGGAGTTTGCTAAGAGCTTTATTGCTTCCAAAATATCGTCCGTAGTATCCAAGCGATTTCCGAAAATGGTCTTGAGAAATTGCAGAGATTCCGATCTAACCTCTTTAGCTACATTGTTATTCTTGGCCTTGAGATATAGAAACATCGCATACGGGCCTTGCTCTTCCAAAACAGTCAAGGCCTCGTTGACAAGATTTTCATCTATGCCAGAAATCTGGGCTATCTCACGGCCCAATTCGGCACACTGAATGTCCAAATTTTTCATTTGAGCTTCACTCACGGCTTTCCTCCTCGTTTGGTTCAGAGGCCTATGACGGATTAGATTGTCTCTGAGCGGGTTCAACGCAATCAATATCTTGGGTTCCGGGCGATTCATTCTCATGCACAACTTCTACGCGTCCCATGCCTCGAGTGCCCATGCCGCCGATGCCCAAGTGTTTGAGATAGGGGTGAGCCTGGTGGGTTACCTCATGCACCCTTTCTGGAGAATACATTCGCTGACCACCATCCAGAATGACGCCTATCTCCTGTCCACCTATTCTAAAATGCTGAGGATTCTTTGCGATAATTTCCCACACCAGGACCGTGGATCGAGGCAGGGCTTCGTAAGAGAAGAGAGCCCTTTCTTCGGCAGCACCAGTTTCGGGATTGATGGAAACCGAGGTGCGCACTTCCAAATTGCTGTTGACGATGTGGGCGAAGAGGCGGTCAGGCACCAAAGCAAGGCGGTTTTGGATGTAATCTGGGATACCCAGGCCTTGCAATTTAGTTTTAATATCATTCATTTGGGCACACGCTTGCACAGGCAGCAATAACCAACCCAAGTTAAGAGGGTTGCCCGAGTTTGATTCAAGGTAAACGGCATTTTCCTCCACCCCCTGCACATTCAAACCTATAAAACGCAAGGTCTGAGGTGCAGTCACCCACATGGGGCCTTGACGGGTAGCGACAGGGAAGAGCAGCAAATGGACATCAGTAAAGGCGGCCAAGCCTGCAAAACCGCCTTCCTGCCCTGCACCACGGGCGAAACCAAAGACAGTGCAAACGGGACAGTCAGGTTGGCGACAATGCCCATGATCCGCATCCAGCCCTAACCCGGCGCAATCGGGGTAAAAAGGTTTATCTCGGTTCGGAAATTGTGCTGTCCGATTTTCTTCAAAATACATCGCCACATAGGCCCGATACACTCCAGCTAAGCTGGACCCAGGAATTTTAGGCACCTGGGTGACCGGGTCGCGCACAATAGTCAAATCTACCCGACCGATGCGGGTCCCACCGGTGCCCACATGAATAGGGTCCAGAGCCAGACCAACCTGCAAGAATTTTTTGTAACTAGACATTATTTACCTCCTTTCAAACATTTTCTTTAAGGACTATTGTATGCCAATCTATCGCCCATTGGAGTAATCTCTGTTGGGCAGAGTCTATGAGGGTTTCAAGTGCTGTGCCCCTGACCTCTAAATGGTGCACAAGCATGGCACGGAGAGTATCTTCCCACAAATCTTTTGAAACGGCTCGTTGCCCCTCGGGTGTTTGCCATTCCTTTTCCAAACGCCCAAGTTCTGTTCTAAATCTCTGAAGAGCCGTTTGGCTTGGGACAACTTTCTTTAATAGGTTCCATATTTCGCGCATTTGCTCCCAATCTTCCAAGTAATGTAAATCTGGGTTAGAGAAGCGAGCGGAGGTGCTTCCCATGAAGAGGATGGTTACACGCGCTGTGGATACTTTTACACCATCACCTGGACGAAGGTCCGATACATGACGGTAAACACGGCCATCCTTTGGATGGCGAAAATCTCGGGGAAAACGAAGTTGTCGATCCTCAATTACCATGTAAGGATAGAACACATCATCTCGCCCATCAGGCATAGCAGTAGGCACTATCTTTAAGATGCTCTTGCCGTCTTCCAGTTTTAAGCGGAGGACTACCACACCTGCTTGTCGTTCCACTTCTTCCACCTGCCATGTTTCCTCCTCTCCTTTCAGTTCTTCTTCCATTTTACGTGTTGCTCCGATCACGGCCTGATAGGGCAACATTCGAGGGAATGCGACCACGCCTATCCGTAAAGGAAGCCGATCCCACACGCGGGAGAAGTGTTCCTTCCACCAGGAAACAGCTATATCCACACATTCGGAGGCCGCTTCCAATGGCACCAGCACCCGAAAACGAAGTGGAGAGACTTCTACCGGAATGACCGGGTGATACAAGCTCAAGTGCGCATGAGGCTGACGCAGCTCATTCACATGGGTAACAGTCATAGGACGCTCCTGACCAAAGGTATCTTCTTCTTCCAGCCTAATTTGAGCACCCTGAAAGGAACTCGATTGCTCTTCTGGCCGTAGCAATCTACCCAGATTGGAAGCCGTCACAAAACCTCCCAGGCTACGCACATAGACCAGGCTAATCTGCCGACCTTCCCAACGGCCATTGTAAAGGGTCAGGTCTCGCCAATCGTTATTGTCGTCTGGAACCAACACCAAGCGTCGGACACGCCAGCAATTTTCGCTGCGAGCCGCTATCTGCCGAAATTCCTTCAGCAAGTCATGGAAGAACTCCTCGGCCTCCCGCCAGAAGCGATAGACACGGCCAGGTGAGGGAAGCTTGCGGAAGAGTTGATGCGCAAGCCAAGCAGCTCGCTGGTCGTCATTCAAGATACCCCATGTAGGTGCATCGGTACGATCCTCTACAATTTTACGGAAAAAAGTTGGCCAGTCATTTTCATACTTGTAACCCTCTTGAAGGTTGGCAAGCAATTGGTCGTTTTTATCGAATTTAAAATGCTGTGGATTTTGTGGATCGCGAAACCTTTGTTTTAGCTCGTCAATCAGCTTATCCATAGAGCCTGTGGGGGCAATAGGATTAGGTTGACCTGAAAGGACCAGGTTAAATCTCACCCACTCCGGTATTGCTTGTACCCGCAGGCTATCCACACGGCTGCCATTGAGCCAATCTTCAAGGTCCAGTGAGAATGTTAGCAAAGCCAGGCGGCCGTTGCGGTCAGCCACCTCCTCGAACCAGATGGTGTCGTAATCCAGTTGCCCCTGAAGCCATGCATCTCTTCGATGGTGGCGCCGCTCGCGGCATACCGCGCATGGCTTACCCTTGTTGGTGGGATCACCGTTTAGTCGCACACGGCAGACGGGACACACATGACCACGCGTCTCTGAAGGAGCCCTCCAATGAACATCCCACTGCTTGTGAACAGGGACGGCCACTACCAGCTTGGACTCTTTAAGCTCCCTAACAATGGGTACCAATGAACGGGTCGGCTTACTCAGGCGCACAAAGGGCGGGGTTTCCAGTTCCAGATTACGGGCGATTTCTTCTACTTGATCTTGGAGCCATCCATTCCATCCTCGGAGCCGGGATGCGAAGTTCTCTTCATCAAACTCAAAATTCGGATCTCTCCGTCTTTGACGTTCCTGTTCTTCTTCATCGAATCTCTCGCCGGGAAAAGAAAACACGGCCATGCTGCTGTCTCGATAAAGCAAAGAGCCTGCAGCAATGTCCACCTCCACCAATTCAGCTACACGACGGAAAAATTCGTCAATGGCACCTTGAGCACCTGTCCAGTCACCAATTTTTACCGCGCGGGCTTCGTAGTGCTCGGTCCCAAGGGCGATAGTGAGCAGGCGCCAGCGGGTATTGCTTTTGGTAAAATTATTGATAGCCAATTTCTCATCTTTCGATAGGTCATCGAAGGACTTCTCTTTTCCTTTCTTTGTTCTAAGGTTTATACCCAATTTGGTAGCTATGCTCTTCCAGTTCCAAGGAAAACCCTTATCGAGCAACGCCCCAGCCACCGCGCTCTTAAATAGAGCCGCAGCCACATAGGACTGGTCCCACAAGGTAACATCGTTGTTGGGCAAACGCGTCTCGGCTAAGGTGGACATAAAAGCTCTTCGGACAAAAGATTTTTCTCCGATAGCTCTATTCCGCCAGTCTTGCCAATGAGCTACATCTGACACACCTCTGGTTCCTAAGTCCCGCAACTCCTCCAAAACTCGCCGGATTTCTCCCACCAATTGCTGCCAGCCCTGTGGAGTCAATAGTTCAGGTGGATTGGCCAGCAGGTTACGCTTTGGGTGGCCCCAAGGTGAGGAAAGCCACATGTGAGGAATGGTTTGCTTAAGATAATCTGAGGTAGAAGTAGGAAGGTTTTTCTCGACGCCAGAGACAATACCATGTCCTGCTTGGAGTAATCCCAAAAGACCAGGGTTACGTCCTGCATGTTGTTCAATAAACGTAGAAAAAGAACCTGGCCATGCATTATTGGGTATTCCACTCCCGTATAGCCGTTTTACCCATTCTAATAAGGTATCCCATGGAAAAGGTGGCGTTTCCAAATCATGCCAATGTCGTTCATCGTAGCCGTTGTTCTCGCCACCATGACGGCGTAAAAATTCAATTCGTGCCTTTCCAGCCATGTGAAACCACCCAATGGCCTCCATTGCTAAGAGTAAAGGGCGATGTTGCCGTAAAGTCTCAGCCGGTGAGAAAGTGCTGCTCATGGCGTACCTCCTTTGGTTAGCCAGTTTTGAACTTCCTGCCAGAGTTCGTCGCGAGTATCCTTTTCCACGCTGCCATGAGTTTTGTGGAAAGCGCGCCACTTTTTGATTTCCGCTGTGCCCCAGCCCACAGTGCGCTTGGCGGAGATCCCATAGGGAGTAAGCAAAGTTTCAATAGCTTCAAGCAGTTTTGGGAGTACATCCACAGGTTTTGCCTCTGGCTCCATACCGGGCCAGGGCGCGTAAAGTAATGAAAGTGTTCCTTCGGCTCCCTCAACTTCCTCTCTTTCTTGGGTTCCATCAGACTTTTTCTTCACCTGTATCGTCCGTCCAGGAACCACTTCATAGTAAATAGGTTGGGTGCCAGCGCGATTGGTACGACTATGTGGGTTGATGACCTCGAAGCCGATCTTGTTGAACCACGTGGGGTAGAAGACCAGAGCGCCCTGGTGGAAGTTTTTCTCTTCCTTCTTCTCGTTACCAAAGAGATGCTGAATCCAGTCCGGATCCCACCAGCCATCTATTTTGCCATTGTGTTGTTCCAGATATTCCATCAGTCCTTCGTGCATTCTACAGGCCCATCGCAGCATGCCTTTACAAGAGGAAGCCGCCATAAATGGCACGCCAAAGACCCGGTCTTTACGCACAGGGTTGTCCATCACATGGAAAATTCGGTCATCACGGGAATACCAGGGAGTGAGTAGTTCAAAATCCACCTGAAGAGCAAGCCAACGATCAGATAATAGCGTGGAAAAGTCAATTTGTAGTCCTGGATACAACTTGACCGGGAATCTCCGAGGCACTTTTCCCATGTATTCCTTACGGAGCCTCGTTTTCTCCCGCTCCGCCTGACGTTTTCCCTGTCTGTCATTTGTCTTTTCCGCTTCTAATCGCTTGATTTCAGTCTTCAAGAAGCATTTGAAAATATGATCGATAAAACCTCCGGCCAGCCTCCAAGCCACCGGAGTGTTTTCCAATGGTTCGCAAGTCTCAAGAAAGATGAAGTAATCCCAAGTCATGAATTTTCCTCCTGTTTGAACAATCGTTCCATAATTTGCTCTCCTGTAATGAAATCCTCATTCGGATTAAAGTCCTGCCAAATTTGCCCCAAGCGGCGCTTCATTTCTTCAAAATCCACTAAACCCGGCTTCACAAAGCCAAAGGTGCGGCGTGCTTCTTCTGGATGTTCGAAACTGAACACTTTTTTGCTTACCTGTTGACTACCCGCAAGCCAGTGATTAACCTCGTTATCTCGCCAGAAGTTCTGCGCTTGGTTCTTCCGCATATTCCTTCCAATGACAAGATTATATGTACTTTTGGTGAACGATTGCCTTGCCAGATACCGTCCTTTCACGAACCAGAAGTTTTGCAACGAGGCCCAGGCAAAATCTTGGTCGTTAAAGCTCTTTCGCCACCGTTCCTGTTTTACATATGCTTCTGCTTGCTGCAGAGTGCAGCCAACTCCTTGAGGCCGCTCCTCAACCGTGATGAGCCCGAAATCCTGATGGTGTCTCTTTCCGGCCCAAGCATTGATCTCCCGAGTTTCATTGTCCCTTCGCACTTTGATTTTGAGAGGTTCACCATGCGGTTTTCCACTAAGGAGGTTTTCAAGGTCAAGAAGACGAGTCACCAATGTGCTATCAACTTCCAGGATTACATCGCCTTCTTGTAACTGGAGCCCCCGCCGACTGTGTCGCACTTTTATCTGCCCGCTTGAATCGTCCAGATCATCGGCGCCAAGATCAGCGATTCCCCATTCATCTGACGGCTTGAACACCGTTTTCCCACCCAAGGCCCCGTATTCGGCAATAAGGTGGATGGTTGCATCCAGCAGACACCATTCTTCTGGATGAATAGGTCGCAAAGGGATGAAGCGTAGGATAAAAATATTACTCCCGTTGTCGTCATTATCTACCTTGATCTGATTTTGGATGACCTTTTTTCCATATTTGTCCACCACCATAAGCCGGAACTTGCGTGCCCAACCAGTGCAACCGAAAAGTTCACAAACCACGCAATGGTGGCCAGGTTCATGTGGCTGTTTGTTAGGAGCTGGGCAACGAATTTCCGACGCCGTCGGGTCACAAGCCTTCCCACCCAATCCTCGAACTAACACCTCGAACCACCAGCGAAGTGAACCCATTATACCGGTCAAGATCGTTCTTTCCCCACGCCTTGAAGCATCCCCTGTGAATATCGGGGTTAGCGCTTTTAACTTCCATTCCTCCCATTCTTTACTCATTAGGATATCTCCATTTTTAAAATAACCTGTAAGGACAAGAGAATAACGGTTTCATCAGGAAATAAGCATTTCGGGTATAGGGAATCATGGCTGTAGAAATTCAAGAGATAAAAAGTCTCTGTGAACCAGAATCTCATTGCGCCTCTTATCGAGGCGGGGCGGAGTTCGGGCTCACCCTCTGGGTCAGCTCCGCCCATAAACATTGGGGTTAAGACTTTTAGTTTGAAGGTGGTTTTCATAGTCCCTCCTTACCCATTCGCAAAGAATGGGATTTTGTTAATCCTTATTTCTCACCACTTCGATCATGCCGAAGCCCTGGCTGTTTTTGGCTCCCAGGCCCGCATTGTAAGCAAGCATAAACCAGGGCTCGGGCAGGCTTAATTCATATATTCCTACCCAACCCTTAACAATGACGCCTTTAAACTTCGTTATTATCTCGTTGTGCTTCTTAACCTTTACGGGCTTTATATACCCCTCAATTGGTGGGATGTCGTTTTTGGAGAAGTAAGCTTTGGCCTTGCGACGGAGGTTATCAAAGATCAATTCTTCAAATTCTTTCTCGAAGGGACTAAAGTAATAGGTCTTTCTCTGTCCATCGGACGTGTATAAAGTTCGATAAACTGTTATCGGAGAGATTGCTTTAATTTTCATAGGTCCCGAGAGTTTGAAAGGTCTCTCAACCTCAATTGATACGAGATTGCATTTAGCTGAGCCGATTCTTACCACCCCTTCCTTAACCAGTGTAGCTGCGAAAGATTCGAGAATCTCAATATCAACAGATGAAATCTTAAACCAAACTCGCCCCTCAAAAATCAGCTTTTTGCTTATCGGATCATACCTTCTATTTTCACCGAAGAGTCTTGAGAAGGTGTATAACTTGAATCTTCTCTTTCCAAATTGGTAGCCTTCATCATGTACCCATTCAGCGAGCTTCTCTTTGATGTTGTTGAGGATAAAACTCTGGATGATGTGGTTGTAATTGACGGAGATTCTAAGGATTCCGTTCTCTGGCTCAAATTTTACAATTAATCTCAAAACATCCTCCTACTTGAAACCTATTTTAATAGTTCGTTAACCGTACTTGCAAGTAGCAGGATGACATCGTTGTGAAAAGTTATAAATTGCTGGTTTTGTAGAGATTCTCCATGCGCACGAAGTGGGGGAAAATTTATCAATATATTTCAAAGCTTAGCGCTTTATAGTGATCGATAATTCCTATTATTCAAACAAGTTTGATAACGAGTGGACTTTTATGCAAGAAGGCGAATATAATTTCAGTTTGAAATTGTGTTGGGTAAAGGATGCTTTGAATGTAAACTTACCCTTCATAAGCGTGTATAGGAAAAAATCCCGCGCTGCGGGATAGGAGGTTGTCAGATGAAAAAATTGTTGCCGGTAATATTATTGGTGAGTACACTATGGAGTTACAAATATGCAGTGGTAATAAAGGGGTCAACTTACAGCAACGATCCTGGGTGGAGGGCAGTTGCGGACACGCTCATAAATAGACATAACGGCAGGCTTTTTACATGGACATCAAGGGTAACCGATGTGCAGGATTCGTTGAGTGCCTACATGCCTGATTACATTGCCTTTATTGCCAGACCGGTTATTGAACTGAACGCAAATTTTGTCAGAACCGTATCCACAATGACAAGGGAATTGGACGATGACCCCTACGGAGATGCTATCTGGGGAATTGTAACAGGATTTTATGCGGATGATGCCATTCGTGCAGTGACAGTTGATAGTTTAAGAGTAAAAAGCCTTCTCGGTGGGTTTATCGGCTATACCGGACTTGTCCATCAATCCATTACCACCTCAGTCTCCCAGCATCACAGAATTGTATTTACTTTTCCTGATAGGGCCGTAATTGATACTGTTGCAAGTGACCTGTGTCCCACGGACAGAACATATATGCTTGCAGGATATTTGAATAACGGATTCAACGATTCATTACCGGGTCATCCACGCATTGAGGGACCTGTGGATATGTTTGTAACTTCAGGGCATGCCAATGTAGATGTCTGGCAATTGCATTATCCTGATCCGGACGATGAAGGATACTTCCGGTCAAGATTCCCTGGCCAGCTTTATGGTGCTCCCCACAGTGGAGCAGATACTTTAATAAATTCTACCAATCCCAAAGTCTATTATGCCCCGGGGAATTGTTTGATAGCAAATCCAAGTATGTATGACAACATGGTTTATGCCTGGTTCCACACGGGCGGGGCAATCCAGATGATAGGCTACATAGTGGTAACATGGTATGGATACATGGGATGGGGAGTTGGATCATATTTCTTTCAATCTCAGGGAGACTATACCCTTCAGGAATCATTTTTCGCCAACAATCAGTCCCTTGTTTATGATTTACTCCACGGTACTCCGGGCACTGATTCATCGGGTCTGGCTTATGATAAGGACGCAGTGGTAATATATGGCGATCCTGCGCAACCTGTGAGACTTTATCCGGTAAGATCACCCCTCTACTCTCAGAGTTTAACTGTCCGTCACGGTTCAACAAGAGATACTTTCGAATACAGAATTACGGTTAATTACGACAGCACCGCTTTAAGCAGACATCCTATTGGATTCCTGCCCTACAGGATTGACAGCGTCCAAATATTAGAAACTAACGCTGTTGATGCCGTTGTAACAGATAACTTTGTGATGCTGCACTGCTGGCATTCGGGAATGCAAAGACTGAGTGCGGGTGATCAGAGGTACGTAATATTTACCGGTAAACGAATACCCACACAGGTACAGGAGACACCGGAACCTGTTCAAATTGATTTCCCTTCAATGGTTACGGGTGAATACTTAACCATTAGATTCGGAAACGTTAGTCAGGGACCCTGGCAACTCAGTGTGTACGGGTTAGATGGACGTAAAATCCTTAGTCAAAGGTTATTACCCAATAGTGGCACTCGCTTCACTTTGCCATGGAACCTGCCCGCTGGAGTTTACTTTGTGAGGATTTACTCAAACACTACAGGAGTGATGAAAAGGGTAATAGTTGTTAGGTAACAGGTTATGAAGATGGGACCTGTTCGAAAATTTCTTATTGGGCATTAAATCTTATTGATATCTTTCACCATTCTCCCCTAACCCCTCCTTCCTCAAGGGAGGAGGGGAATTTGGACTTGCAATGAGCTAAACGTGATAGATGCAGGGTCAAAAGGGGATCGTCTTGCGAAAGGATTTTCTAACCAACAAAGATATCCACAGAATCTTCCTCTCACCACGTAAATACTTGCGGGGATAGGATTGAGGTGAGGGGCAACAACTTAATTTTTCAAGATTTCAAGTGGAATGCCCCCTCCCTGAATCCCTCCCCCGCGCATCGCGCGGGGGAGGGGTGCCTTTATGTGTATGCTACACAAGATTCGCTCGTGAGGGAATGACACTTGCCACATAGACGGAGTTTCAGCTTCCCTGAGTAAATTTTCTTGTGTAGAGAGAAATCAGGGGAGAATGGGAAAAATTAACTATCTTTAGGTCGTCTAATAGAGCGATATTCCTAAACATGCATAAAATACCAATAAATTTATCCATTCCACCCCACCCCTCCCTTCCAAAGGAAGGGAGGGAGTTTTGCTACTTGTCGTGCCTGGAGAAAGTTGTTTAACATCACTTCCATACGCTACATAATAGCAAGGGGGACATTTTTGAACAGGCTCATCCTGTATGGCAAACTCTTAGGGATAGCTTCCGATTCTTTTCTACTTCGAAATTTCAAACCCTGCTTGACATTCTTCCCTCTCTTATTCCATCAACAGGGAAAAGAAACTTTCATAAATTCAAGTTTCTGACCCTATCAGCTTACTTTTGTGCCGGGTGGAACTTCTTTGTCTGGATGCAGAAGTACTACGTTGCCGTCCTTGTCCACAGCGGCAAGTATCATTCCCTGTGAAAGTATGCCCCTTATTTTCCTTGGCTCTAAATTGGCAAGAACCGGGAGCTCCTTACCCACAACATCCTCAGGACTGTAAAACTTAGCAATTCCGGCCACGAGGGTTATGACTTTATCCCCGAGGTCAACCTTGAGCTTCAAAAGCCTGTCCGCTCCCTCTACCTTTTCCGCTTCAAGGATTTTCCCGATTCTAATATCCAACTTTGCAAACTCATCATACGAAATCTTTTTCTCTTCCACCTCTTTCTCCTCCTTCTGTGGCTCAGGCTTTTTGAGCCTTGACTTCAATTTGTTTACCTCGGCTTCTATCTTTTCATCAGAGATTTTCCTGTACAGAATCTCTATCTCACCAAGCTCAAGTCCCGCTGGCAAATCCAGCTTCCCAGCATCCTCCCACGTAAGCCTGTCTTTAATATTCAGCATCTGCCTTATCTTTTGAGCCCCAAATGGGATAAATGGCTCCGCAAGAACGGACAGGGTTTTCACCAGCGAAGCGCACAGGTAAAGGGTTCTTGCCGTCTCCTCAGCATCGGTTTTCCTTGTTACCCAGGGTTTCTTGTAGTCAAAATATCTGTTGGCAAGGTTGGAGAGGTCGAGAACCTCACGCAAGGCCTTCCTCATTTCAAATTTTTCAAGGAGTGCCCCCACTTTCCCGGGTGCCTCTTCGATAGCTTTAATGACCTCAAGGTCCATATCTTTGAAATTCTTTGCCTCAGGAATTCTGCCACCGAGGTAATTCTTGATAAAGCTCAGGGTTCTATTCACAAAATTGCCGAAATTATCCGCGAGCTCCGAATTCACCCTCTGCTGAAATTCATAAAAATTAAAATCCGAATCCTTGTATTCAGGAAGTGAAAATGCCAGTCCGAATCTCACATAATCGGGGCCAAACGCATCCACAAACTCGGGAATCCAGATTGCCCAGCCCCGGGAGGTTGAAATCTTGTCTCCCATCAAGTTCATGAACTCGTTGGCCGGGACGTTATCCGGGAGCACAAAGTCACCGTGTGCCATAAGCATGGCAGGCCACACGATGGCATGGAAGACAATGTTATCCTTCCCTATGAAATGGATGAGCCTGGTTTTGGGGTCAAGCCAGTAATCCTTCCATTTGTTGGGCTGACCAATCTTTTCGGCCCATTCCTTTGTGGAAGAAATGTAGCCGATGGGGGCATCAAACCACACGTAGAGCACCTTCCCTTTGGCTTCAGGCAGGGGAACCGGCACACCCCACTCAAGGTCACGGGTAATGGCACGGTCTTTGAGTCCCTCCTTAATCCAGCCGAGGGCTGTGTTTTTAACGTTTTCCTTCCAGTCTTTTGACTCGAGCCATTTTCTTAAAGGCTCAGCAAATGCGGAGAGTTTGAAATAGTAGTGATAGGTCTTTTTAATTACAGGAGTGGTTCCACAGATGGCACATTTGGGATCAATGAGCTCCGTGGGCTCAAGCCATCTGCCGCATTTCTCACATTGATCACCCCGAGCATGGGGGTAACCGCAATACGGACAGGTTCCAACAACATACCTATCCGGCAGGAATCTTTTACATTTTGGGCAGTAAAATTGCTCGATGTCCTTTTTGTAAATGTAACCCTTCTCATAGATTCTCAGGAAAAAGTCCTGTGAGGTTTTATAATGCACGGGTTTTGTGGTTCTTGAAAAATTATCAAAAGAAATGCCTAATTTATCGAAGCTGTTTTTGATGTCTTTGTAGTAGTAGTCAACCAATTCTTTTGGAGTTATGCCCTGCTTTTCGGCCGCGATAGTAATTGCAACTCCGTGCTCGTCTGTGCCGCAGATATAGACAACGTCGTCGCCTTTGAGTCTCTTATATCTAACATAGATGTCAGCGGGGAGATAGGCCCCGGCAATATGACCAATGTGAAGGGGACCATTGGCATAGGGTAAAGCGCTTGTAACGAGTAATTTTTCCATTTGACCACTCCTTTGGGGGTTAATTATAGCTTTTAAGCGAGGTTATTTCAATTGAGTGGGACCCACTCGAAAATGTTATCCCACCTTTTTGTTACGCACGTAGTGCACTGGGACCTTTTCAAGAAATCCAGAGATATTTCACCATCCCTTCCTTGGGAAAGGGATGGCCGGGGTGGAATGGGTGGCCAACAAAATTTCAGAATTATCCATTTGTCCCCATTCTCCCCTGACCCCTCCTTCCTGAGGAAGGAGGGGAAATTCCGGGATTGATTTATGGAACGTATGCTTGTTGATAAAACGGTAGGATAATCTCGCGGTCTTGTATGGGAAGGAAATTTTTTGAGGGGGTTTATTTTAGAGGGGGGGGCGCGCCGCGAAGCGGCGCGCCCCACTCAAAAAATCTATCCTTGAAAGGAGGCAGTGCGGGCTAATTCTCGTAAAGCACCAGTTCAAGACCAAAAATCTTTATAAATCCCTCTGATGCCTTATGGTCAAATTTATCTCCTTCACTGTAGGTCGCAAGCTCCTTCCTGTAAATCGCTTTGGGTGATTTGCGACCCACAATCTGCATGCTTCCTTTATAAAACTTCAACCTCACGGTGCCTGTTACATGCTCCTGAGTCTTCTCCATAAAGGCATCAAGCGCCTCCTTCATGGGCGAGAACCATTTCCCGAAATAAACAAGCCGGGCATAATAGTTTGATAGATTCTGCTTCAGGAAAATCAAATCCTTTGGCAATGTTAGAAATTCCAGAGCTTTGTGAGCCTCGATGAGACTCAGGGCTCCCGGGGCTTCGTAAACCTCTCTTGACTTAATTCCCACAAGTCTGCTTTCAATATGATCAATTCTACCATATCCATTCTCACCACCCACTTTGTTCAGGTATTCGATAATCTCCAGGAATGACTTTTTCTCACTGTTTATCCCAACAGGCACACCTTTTTCAAATTCTACTTCAACATAAGTGGGCTCATCTGGGGCCTTTTCAGGGGCGACAGTCATCAGGAATGCGTCCTCCGGGGGTTCGACGTACGGGTCTTCAAGGACTCCCGCTTCAATGGACCTACCCCAGATATTGAAGTCTATGGAATACGGGCTCTTTTTAGTCACTGGAATAGGGACACCCTTCTCTTTTGCATAGTCAATGAGCTCATCACGTGAAAATTGCCACTCTCTTATGGGAGCTATGACCTTTAGGTGTGGAGCGAGGATATTGAAGGAAACATCAAACCTCACCTGATCATTTCCCTTTCCTGTGCATCCATGCGCAACTGCCACAGCATTTTCCTTTTCTGCAACTTCGACAAGAGTTTTTGCAATCAGTGGACGGGAAAGTGAGCTTATAAGGGGATAAACCCCTTCATAAAGGGCATTTGCCTTGAGCGCTGGTAGAACATACTCGTTGACAAATTCTTCCTTTTTATCAAAGACATAAACTTTTTTAGCACCGATCTTGTAGGCTTTCTCTTTTATCTCCTCAAGGTCTTCACCCTGCCCAACGTCTATTGTGACGGCAATCACACCGTACCCGTACTTGTCCTGAATCCATTTGATGGCTGTTGAGGTATCGAGACCTCCTGAGTATGCAAGCACTACATCACCCATGTATAACTCCTCCTTATCGTAGTTCCTTTTTCCATGTGGATTATCTGATTTTTTATGGACCCCGCACCGGTCCAGTTGATGATGTGAACAAACTCTGTGCCAAGCAAAAGTGAAGTTCTGGCGGCCTCCAACTTTGGAATCATGCCACCGGTTATGAAATCTGACTTTGCGATTTTTTCAATTTCATGAAGGGTGATTGTGTCTATAACCTCTCCTTTATCGTCAATGATACCCGGGACATCTGTGATGAGGAATAGATGATCTGCATTCACCGTCCCCGCTATGTGGGAAGCAACCGTGTCCGCGTTGATATTCAAAGAATTGCCAAAGGGGTCTGTTCCCACAGGTGCGACAACAGGAACGTAGCCTGCTTTGAGGATGTTTTCAAGGATTGCGGTGTTTAAGCGTCTTATTTTCCCAACAAAGCCAAGCTCCGGATTTAGGATGTCTGCTTCAATGAAGTTCCCATCCTTTCCGGAGATACCAATTGCCGAGACTCCTGCCTCCTGAAGAGATGCGACGAGTCTCTTATTTACTGTGCCGCATAAAACCATTTCAACAACTTTTAGAACTTCCTCAGTTGTGACACGTAGTCCGTTGACAAATTTTGTTTCCACACCGAGCTTGTCGAGCATCTGGGTAATTTCATTGCCTCCACCGTGAACCACTATGACCTGGTGCCCGTAATGAACAAGTTCAGCGATTTCCTCCGCTATAGGGAGGAAATTAGCCCGTTTTGTCATTTTGCCTGACACTTTTATTACTATTTTCATACTTCTATGCCTCCTAAAGGTAGCCCTTTTGTTTCGTTAAAGCCAAACATAATATTCATGTTTTGAATCGCCTGCCCTGCTGCCCCTTTGATGAGATTATCTATAACAGAGACAATAACAGCGGTCTCTTTGTCCTCGAAAACCGAGATGAAGATGTTGTTTGAATAAACCACGTCTTTTAATGAGACCTGCTTTTCGCTGAAGACTTTCACAAAGGGTTTATCGGAATAAAACTCCTGCAGGGCATCGTAAATACTGAAGTCCCCGGTTTTTGTAACGTAGATTGTGGAAAGAATTCCACGTGATAGGGGCAGGAGACCGGCAGAGAATGTGATGTCTTTACCTGTTATCTCCTCCATCTCCCCAACGTGCCTGTGGACTTTCCCCACAGAATATTCGAAGAAGTTTTCGTTGACTGATATAAAGTGAGTATTTGAATTGCAGGATTTGCCTGCACCTGAGACACCTGATTTGGCATCTACAATAACCCTTTGATCAATGAGATTTGCAATGGGCAGGATGGGGATAATAACACTCGTCGGATAGCATCCGGGATTTCCTACAATCTCTGCATTTTTAATCTGATCAGAGAATAACTCCGGGATGCCATAAATGGCTTTTGAGAGGTATGAGGTAGCCGGATGTTGCATTTTATACCATTTTTCGTAGGTCTGTGGTTTTTTGAAACGGGAGTCACCGGAGAGGTCTATCACCTTCACACCGTTATTCAGGAATTTCTCGGCAAATTTTGCGGATTTCCCGTGAGGGAGAGCGAGGAAGACAATGTCAATGTCGGTAAAATTAAGTGCCTCAACATGGGAGATGAACGGGAATTTGTATTCGTGCAAGCCCGGGAATAAGAAGTCTATACGTTCAGACCTGTGCTCATCTGAGGTGGCAAAAACTACGTCCGTTGCGTAATGGTTTTGAAGCAGACGAAGGAGCTCGATGCCGGTGAAGCCGGAACCTCCGACAACTCCTGCCTTCACCATCCTTTTGCCTCCGTATTGAAAATTTTTACAAAAATATACCTCTCCATTCTTCTTACTCCTTCCCGGGATTCTTTTTCACTTGATCCCGGATATTACAAAGGTCTTCTATAAGGGAATCTAACTGGTGAGCTGCTTTGAATCTTCAGGGTATGAGATTTTATTGTCTCATATTTTTTCATTTTTGTTGCATAAGTATACGAATTTGGTTATGGCATGTCAAGGGCTGGGGGGTAACATCTTCATGAGTCCTTTCAAAATTTCTCCCGCGCGAATTAATGGAGTGTACTATTTTCTTTGATTCCACGCTAAAAAATATCTTCCTTTCCGTGTAAATTTGTTGGAGATCACATTTTATGTTCGCTGCTCTCACAAACACTAATTGCGTGGATGCCATGCTATTTTTTCCACTCTTCCCCGGCTGCTCCCTTGGGGATAAAGAAGAGAAAATAGCCCAGTCTTGTCGGCAGTATGTGGAAACTTGCCGAAAGTGGCGAAGAGAATTTCCGGTTTTTGAGCAGTTTTTCAGAAAAAATCCTGAACAAATACAGAAGGGAATTTCAGGATTGCTCACACTCTTTCTTTTTCAAATATAGGCTGCGGCTTTTTCTAATGAGATAGAGGGAAATTACAAGCGCGACCACAACTGTGAGCGATATAATCGTCTCATATTCGTATATTTTCACCTTTTGCATCGTGAGTTCCTCAACAGAGTGTGCCCCGATTATAAGTATTTTCCTCACTCCTGAAATGATTCCAATGAAAAGGAAGGGCTCTACAGTAAGAGAGCGGGATTTCAGATAATTTAACACAAGCCAGATAATCTCGAGTAAAATGAGGATGAGGAGAATATCTTCCAATACCCTCAGGGTGAGGTGCACAACTGACTGGTGTAGCAAAAGTCCATCAAAAAAGTTATAGAAGGCGTACGCAAAAATAACGATGGAAATTATTATGAGGAAGGCGGAGATGCCAGTATAAACAATATCATCAAACGTCTCTAAAATACCAATGATTTTTCTCATCGTAAGAATTATAAAATTTCGTACCACTCATGTAAACGCTTCTTGACTAAAAGAGGGGATAGGTGTTATAAATAAAACTCAAACTTGCGGGCGTAGCTCAGAGGGAGAGCATCAGCTTCCCAAGCTGAGGGTCGCGGGTTCGAATCCCGTCGCCCGCTCTTATTTTGAAAATGATATTTTTTGCCCTTCTTATTTCTCTTTCAACATCCCCTAAACTCGTTAACTCCATAGTCACCCGAAATTGGCCTGCAATCTACAA